>NZ_JBFABB010000019.1:0-80305 GCF_040640035.1 Micromonospora sp. NPDC023633
GAGCGTGGAGGTCGAGTTGTAGAAGTGCACGATCGCCCGCCGCGCGCCGCGCAGCGACTCGAAGGTCCGGTCGATCAGGTGCTCCCGGCACTGGGTGAGCACCTGGATCGTGACGTCCTCCGGGATCAGGTCCTGCTCGATGAGCTGCCGCACGAAGTCGTAGTCCGTCTGGCTGGCCGAGGGGAAGCCGACCTCGATCTCCTTGTAGCCCATCTGCACCAGCAGCTGGAACATCCGGCGCTTGCGCTCCGGCGACATCGGGTCGATCAGCGCCTGGTTGCCGTCGCGCAGGTCCACCGCGCACCAGCGCGGCGCGACCTCGACGTGCCGGGTCGGCCAGCCGCGGTCGGGCAGGTCGATCCGGAACTGCTGCTGGTACGGCTGGTAGCGGTGGTACGGCATCCGGCTGGGGCGCTGCCGGGCGATCGGATCGGTCTCAGCGTCGGTGACGGGTTGAGCCATGACGGAGTGCTCCCTGGAACATGTGGCGTCAGCAATCGGAAGGTGTCGGCCAGGTGCCGGGCGACGGTGCCCGGGCGGTTGCCGATGGGAAGTTCGGATGTGCTGGACGGCGCGGTTGGACTCCGCGACGAGGTGCCGGCCTTCAGGCCTCGTCGCGGCGACCAAGGAGGAGGTACGCCTGCCACATGACCAGGTAACCCTACGTGGCGGGCCGGGGTGCGGGAAGGCCGGTCCGGACTATGAGACGTACTTCGCAGCCTGGCTGGTCAGCAGCAGGTCGGCCAGGGGGAGCCGACGGCGCAGCCCGGTCTCCGAGCGGAGCAGGTCGGCGGGGAGGCTGAGCGGGTCACCGAGCTGCCCGACGGCCGCCACCGCGTGCGGCCGTACGCCCGCCGGCAGGTCGAGGTCGGCGGCCAGGCCGGCGTGGTCGAGGTCGCGCAGCTGGCGTACGTGCAGGCCGAGCGCCGTGGCCTGCACGGTGAGGTGGGCGACTGCCTGGCCCAGGTCGTACGCGTGCCCGGCGGAGCCCGTGCGGTGGGCGCACAGCAGCAGCGCGGAGGCGCGCTGGGCCCACCGCTGGTCCCGTTCCGGCAGGTTGACCAGGATCCGCTTGAACGTCTCGTCGTCCCGGTGCCCGAGCGCGAACCGCCACGGTTGGGCGTTGCCGGCCGAGGGCGCCCAGCGGGCCGCCTCCAGCAGCGCGGACGCGTCCTGGCGGGACAGCTCCGCCACCGGGTCGAAGGACCGGGGGCTCCAGCGGAACGCGAGCAGCGGGGTGAGGTCGGCCATGGGGTGAGTGTCCCGTAAGGGCGATTCAGTACTTAAGGGCGGGATGTCCGAATGTGGCGAACGGCACCCGTAACGTCACCCGTGGTCAGAACGTTCCCGCGCTCGGGCTCACGGTCGGCTCCCCGGTCGGCTCCGGCGTCGCCGTGCCGAGCGGCTCGGCGTCGACCACCGGCCCGGCCAGCTGCACGGTGGCCGGGGCCGGCGCGGGCGTCCCGGCGAGGATCAGCGTGCCGAACGCGGTACGCACCGCCGTGGGCGTGCCGTCGGGGCCGTAGCAGTAGATCCCCACGTCGAGCGGCGCGTTGATCGACGCCGAGGTGGTCTCGACCGAGTAGCAGGCGCCGGACGCGCCGGGCGGCGGCTGGGCCGGCGAGACGGCGAGCGGGGCCCGCTGGTCGGTCAGCACGTCCAGCCAGTCGGTGAACGGGTGCTGCACCCGGGGATCGAGCCGCCGCGGCACGGCCTCGTCCGGGTCGCCGAGGCGTACGCAGGCCGCCGGCTCGGGCCGGGCGGCGGACGGCAGGGCGCACTGGAACAGCCCGTCGGCGGTGGCGGCGAACGAGACGTCGGCGGTCCCGCCGAGGGCGCCGCCCGGCACGTCGACCCGCCAGCTGCCGTCGTTCGCGCTGGTCACCAGGATCGTCCGGTCCGGGGACCCGGGGGCGCGCAGCGTGTAGCTGGCGACCAGGTGCCGGTCCTGCGCGGCGGCCGCCAGCGCGGCCAGCTCGTCGCGCGCCGCGTCCAGCCCCGCCGGCGCCGGTGTCGCGGTGGGGGTGGGCCGGGCGACCGGCTGGTCGGCGGTGCAGGCGACGAGGAGCGCGGGCAGGGCGAGCGCGAGCGGGCCGGCGAGGCGTCGGGCCCGACGCGCGGGCTTCGCGGTGGGGCCGGCCGGGCGGGGATGGGCGTGCACGGGGCCATTCTGCGGCCCGGAAACGGCGCGCGTGGGCCCTGCCGCGCGCAGCGCCCCGGCGTGTCGCGTGCCACCCCGCCCCGCGCGGCCGGGCCGGATCGTGGGATCACCCGACCCGCCCGGGTCGGCCGACCGATACCCTGGGTGCGTCTGACGCGCGCCGCCGGCTGAGATCCGGCGGCGTCGGCACGCTCAGGGTCGTCGCTGGGAGGGAGTGCACCGTCGTGGCACTCGTGGTGCAGAAGTACGGCGGGTCCTCCGTCGCCAACGCGGAGCGGATCAAGCGGGTGGCCGAGCGCATCGTCGCCGCCCGCAAGGCCGGCGACGACGTCGTCGTGGTGGTCTCCGCCATGGGGGACACGACAGACGAGCTGCTCGACCTGGCCAACCAGGTCAGCCCGCTGCCGCCGGGCCGCGAGCTGGACATGCTGCTCACCGCCGGGGAGCGGATCTCCATGGCGCTGCTCGCCATGGCCATCCACAACCTGGGGTACGAGGCCCGCTCGTTCACCGGCTCCCAGGCGGGCGTGATCACCACGTCGGTGCACGGCCGGGCGCGGATCATCGACGTCACGCCGGGCCGGCTCAAGGGCGCGCTCGACGAGGGCGCGGTGGTCATCGTCGCCGGCTTCCAGGGCGTCTCGCAGGACACCAAGGACGTCACCACGCTGGGCCGGGGCGGCTCCGACACCACCGCCGTGGCGCTCGCCGCCGCGCTGCACGCGGACGTCTGCGAGATCTACACCGACGTGGACGGCGTCTTCAGCGCCGACCCGCGGATCGTCCCGAACGCGCGGCACATCACCCAGATCACCTACGAGGAGATGCTGGAGCTGGCCGCCTGCGGCGCCAAGATCCTGCACCTGCGCAGCGTGGAGTACGCCCGCCGGGCGGGCTTGCCGATCCACGTCCGTTCGTCATACTCGACCAACACCGGCACGATGGTCACCGGATCGATGGAGGACCTTCCTGTGGAGCAAGCACTGATCACCGGGGTCGCCCACGACCGCAGCGAAGCCAAGATCACGATCGTGGGGGTGCCCGATGAGCCGGGCGCCGCCGCGCGGATCTTCGACACCGTGGCCGGCGCCGAGATCAACCTCGACATGATCGTGCAGAACGTGTCCACCGAGGGCACGGGTCGCACGGACATCTCCTTCACGCTGCCCAAGGCCGACGGCCCGACGGCCATGGCCGCCCTGAGCAAGATCCAGGAGTCGGTCAAGTTCAAGGGCCTGCTCTACGACGACCACGTCGGCAAGGTCTCGCTGATCGGGGCCGGCATGCGCTCGCACCCGGGCGTCGCGGCCGGCTTCTTCGCCGCCCTCGGCGCGGCGGGGGTGAACATCGAGATGATCTCCACCTCGGAGATCCGGGTCTCCGTGGTCTGCCGTGACACCGACCTGGACGCCGCGGTGCGCGCCATCCACGAGGCCTTCGACCTCGGCGGCGACACCGAGGCCGTCGTCTACGCGGGGACGGGACGGTAGCCACCGTGTCGCCGCTGCCCACCCTGGCCGTGGTCGGGGCGACCGGTGCCGTCGGCACGGTGATGTGCGAGCTGCTCAGCGGCCGGAAGAACGTCTGGGGCGAGATCCGGCTGCTCGCCTCGGAGCGCTCGGTCGGGCGGCGGCTGCGCTGCCGGGGTGAGGAGCTGACCGTCCAGGCGCTGACCCCGGAGGCGTTCGACGGCGTCGACGTGGCGATGTTCGACGTCCCGGACGAGGTCTCCGCGCGGTGGGCGCCGATCGCGGTCGGCCGCGGGGCCGTCGCGGTGGACAACTCCGGCGCCTTCCGGATGGACCGCGACGTCCCGCTGGTGGTGCCGGAGATCAACCCCGAGCAGGTACGCAACCGGCCGAAGGGCATCATCGCCAACGCCAACTGCACCACCCTGGCGATGATCATCGCGATCGCCCCGCTGCACCGCGAGTACGGGCTGCGCGAACTGGTGCTCGCCTCCTACCAGGCGGCCTCCGGCGCCGGCCAGAGCGGCGTGGACACCCTGCACGCCCAGCTGACCAAGATCGCGGGGGACCGGGTGCTCGGCTCCCGCCCCGGCGACGTACGCCAGGCGGTCGGCGACGACGTGGGCCCGTTCCCCGCGCCGCTGGCGCTGAACGTGGTGCCCTGGGCCGGCTCCCTGGCCGACGCGGGATGGTCGTCCGAGGAGATGAAGCTGCGCAACGAGTCGCGCAAGATCCTCGGGCTGCCCGACCTGAAGGTCTCCGCCACCTGCGTACGGGTCCCGGTGGTGACCGGCCACTCCGTCGCGGTGCACGCGGTCTTCGCCACCGAGGTGGACGCCGAGGGCGCCCGCGAGGTGCTGCGGAACGCGCCCGGCGTGATCCTGGTCGACGACCCTGCCGCGGGCGAGTTCCCGATGCCCATCGACGCGGTCGGCACCGACCCCTCCTGGGTGGGCCGGATCCGCCGCGCCGTCGACGACCCGCGCGCCCTGGACTTCTTCGTCACCGGCGACAACCTCCGCAAGGGCGCCGCCCTCAACACGGCCCAGATAGCCGAACTCCTGGCCAGGGAACTGACCCCCCGCTGACCCCGGTCAGGCGGGGGCCAGGCGGACGCCGTCGCGGCCGTGTCGTTTGACCGCGTACAGCGCCCGGTCGGCGCGGCGCAGCGTGGCCTCGGGTGACTCGCCCGGGCGGGGGAGGGCCACCCCGACGCTGATCGTGCGGCCGATCCGCCTCGCCGCCTCGGCGAGGCGCTCGGCGATCCGGACCGCCTCCTCGGGGCGACTCACCTCGATCACCGCCACGAACTCGTCGCCGCCGATCCGGTAGAGCTCGTCGCCGTGGCGCAGCGCCGCCTCCAGGGCCCGGGCCAGCCGGACGAGCACGCGGTCGCCGGCCTGGTGGCCGTACGTGTCGTTGACGGTCTTGAAGCCGTCCACGTCGATCGCCAGCAGGGCCGTGCGCCCCGGGGTGGCCACCGCGATCCGCTGGCCGAACGGGCCCGTGTGCCGCAGCCCGGTCAACGGGTCCGAGTTGGCCTGCTCGCGCAGGCGGGCGAGGGTGCGCAGCCGGTCCAGGCAGCTCCACGCCTGGCCGGCGAGCAGCTCCAACAGGTTGACCGTGGTGGGGTCGGGGCGCAGCAGCCGTTCGTCGGCGACCAGCAGCACCCCGCCGTCGTCGGGCCGGCCGACCGGCACCGCGACCAGGGTGCGCACCCCGGCCCGGGTCAGCGGCCGGTGGTCGGGGATGGGCGGGTGCCCGGCCTCGCCCAGCGTGTAGCCCACGCCGTGGCGGTGGGCGCGAGCGACCAACCGGCCCAGCGCGGCCGGGCCCGCCTCGGTCAGCTCCGCCCGGATCCGGGCCTCCAACTCGCCCGGGGTGGCGGGCGGCGTGCCCAGCCGGGGCCCGTCCGGGCCGGCGAGCACCAGCACCGCCGCGGAGAGGGTGGACACGTCCCGGGCCGCGGCGATCGCGGCGGCGAACAGGTCCCACTCCGTCGACGCGGAGGTCAGCGCGGCGGCGTGCCGGAGGAGCTTCTCGCTGCGGCTCTCCGCCGGTGGTCCGCCGAGCGCCACGATCCGGGCGCCGAGCCGGGCCGCCAGCCGCTCGGCGGTGTCGCGCCACGGGGCCAGGTCGGTCGGGCCGCACCACTGGAGGTCCAGCACCCCGATGGGCCGGCCCGCCGGGTCCAGCACCGGTACGCACACCTCGGCGGTGACGTCGGGGCGTACCGGGATGTAGTCGGGGTCCCGGGCGACGTCGGGCACGACGGCGGTCTCGCCGGAGGCGTACACCCGGCCCACGATCCCGGTCTTCGGCGGCACCGTGGAGAAGACCTGCCAGGACCCGGTGGCCGCGACGCAGCGGAGCCGGTCGTGGACGTGCAGCAGGACGGAGATGGTGGCCGGCGCGTGCCGGGCGAGCGCGCTGACGGTCCACCCGCACGCCTCGACGACGGTCGACGCCATGGGGAGGCGGACCGTGACGTCACGGATGACTCGCTCGTGATCCACTCGGCACGTCGTTCCAGGTAGGGAGGGCTGCGACCGGCGGGCGGGCCCGCGATCAAGCGTACTCAGCGGGGCCCCGGACCGCCGGTGACCAAGATCGCCCACCGCTTTCGTACACATGTGCCATCCACAGGCTGTGGACAGGGCCTGTGGGTTCGGCGGGCCGCGCGCCGGGGCTCGCGGCGATAGCGTGGGGGTCCCGGTCGAGTGGAGGCACGGATGCTCATCGCCCAGCTCAGTGATCCGCACGTGACCACCGGCGCGCTCGCCACCGAGCCGGCCGCCGGCCTGCACCGCGCCCTGGGGCGGGTGTTGGCGCTGAACCCCCGGCCCGACTGCGTGGTCGTCACCGGCGACCTGGTCGACCGTGGCGGCCCCGACGAGTACGCGGCCCTGCGCGAGATCATCGGCCGGTTCCCGCTGCCGGTGCACCTGGTCGCCGGCAACCACGACGACCGGGAGTCGCTGCTGGACGCGTTCGGCGGCACGCCGTGGCTCGGCGGCGGCTTCTCCGCGTACTACCACGTGGACCACCCCGAGGCGACGGTCGTGGTGCTGGACTCGTCGATGCCGGGCGGGGGCGGCGCCGGCTGCCTCGGCGAGGACCAGCTCGGCTGGCTGGACGGGGTGCTGGCCGGCCGCCCCGAGGTGCCGGCCGTGGTCTGCCTGCACCACCCGCCGGCGCCGGTCGGCATCCCGTTCCTCGACGACATCCGGCTGACCGACGGCGACGGGCTGGCCGAGGTGGTCGCCCGGCACCCGCACGTCGTCCGGGTGATCGCCGGGCACGTCCACCGCCCGGTCACGGTGAGCTTCGCCGGCACGGTGCTCACCACCGCGCCGAGCACCTGGCGGCAGAGTTCGCTCACCATGAGCGCGGAGGAGCAGTTCGGCTGGGTCACCGAGCCGACCGGCTTCCTGCTGCACCGGGTCACCGCGAGCGGATGCGCCACGCACCTGGTGCAGGCGAGCCACGCCGCCGGCATGACCTGCGGGTTCTGACCGCCGGGGGACGAGCGGTCGCGGATGGACGAGGTCTGGTATGTCGCGTACGGGTCGAACCTGCACGCGGCCCGGCTCGGCTTCTACCTGGCCGGGGGCTGCCCGCCCGGCGGACGGCGGACCTACCCGGGCTGCCGGGACCCGCGACCCCCGAGGCGTACGGTGCCGGTGTCGCTGCCCGGCGGCGTCTACTTCGCCGGTGAGTCCCGGGCGTGGACCGGCGGGATGGCGTTCTACGACCCGGCGCTCCCCGGCGAGGCGGCGGCCCGGGCCTACCTGCTCGACGTCGGGCAGTTCGCCGACGTGGCCGCCCAGGAGATGTACCGGGAGCCCGGCGCCGACGTCGGCCTGATCGCCGAGGCCGTGGCCACCGGGCGGGCCACCCTCGGCCCCGGCCGGTACGAGACCCTGCTCTGCCCCGGCCGGCTCGACGGGCTCCCGCTGCTGACCTTCACCGCCCCCTTGGCGGCGTCCGAGGTGCGGTGGCGGGCCCCGGCCCCGGCCTACCTCGGCATGATCGCCCGTGGCCTGCGCGAGTCGCACGGCTGGGACGCCGACCGGATCGTCCGCTACCTGCTGGCCCGGCCGGGAGTCGCCGACGCCTGGGACGCGGCGGCCGTCGCGGCACTGGTCGCCGGGGACGGACCGGCACTGACCGCCGGGGACGGACCGGCACTGACCGCCGGGACGGACCCGCGCATGACCGCCGGGACGGATCCGCGCTGACCGCCGGGAAGGATCCGGCACGACGCGCAGGACGACCGACGCACCGGCCGGTCCCGGGCACCGAACGCCGGGCGGGACGGGACGCCCGGTGGCCGTCGTCCCGCCGCCCGGTCACCCCGGCGGTCGGTCCGGCGACCGGCGCACGTCCCGCCGGTCGGCAGTAGATCAACCGGGCGGACGCAATTGCCCGCAACGACCGTTTCACCGTCCACAATCACCACCGGGCATCGATAACCTCGGCCGGCCGTGCGCGGGCACGGCTCATCCGCCGGCTCCACGAACCGGCCGTCTGTGTGTGGGGGAATCGCATGAGGAGAAGGCTGATCGGTCTCGCGGTGGCGCTCGCCGTAACGGTGGGCGTCTCGCTGACCGCCGCCGGCCCGGCCCAGGCCGCCACCCCGGCCATCCAGATCACCAAGGTCTACTACAACTCGCCGGGCGCCGACAACCGCTCGAACTCCAGCCTCAACGCCGAGTACGTCCGGCTGACCAACCGGCGCTCCACCGCCGTCAACCTGAAGTACTGGACGCTGCGTGACCAGGCCAACCACGTCTACAAGTTCTCCGGCGACTTCCGGCTTGCCGCGGGTGCCAGCGTCCTCGTGCACACCGGAAAGGGCACCAACAGCTCGACCCACCGCTACTGGGGCTCGGGCGCCTACATCTGGAACAACACCGGAGACAAGGCGTACCTGCGCAACTCGTCCGGCACCCTGATCGACTCCTGCTCGTGGGGGAGCCGCGGCAGCTACACGTACTGCTGAGGCGGCCGCCGGCCCCGGGCAGCCGGGGCCGGCGGCACTCGCGGCGGCGTCCACCGACGGGAATCCGTGCTCATCCGATCATCCTTCCGGCGTACGCCGTCCGTCCGGTCCTTCCTGGACCAGCCCGCCCGACTGCCGTGACGATCGGGCACCCGCTGCCGGGCATGTCGGAAACGCCCGTCCGGACCTCCCGGTCGGCGGGCGTAGGCCCAGTTCCCTCGGGTCCGCCCCGGTCGACCGGCGGCGTCCGACGATGAGAGGCTGTTTGCGACGCGGCGGCGTCCCCCACCGTCGCCACCGCGACCGAACCCTGCCGACGGCGCGGCCCGACCCGGGGTGGACCGTCACCCGGGTGCCCGCGCCGGCTTCCCACGAGGAGTTCCATGTCCATCCCCGGGATGCGCCGGGCCGCCATCGGCCTGACCGCGCTCGCCGTGACCGCCCTCGGCGCGGTCACGACCACCCCCGACCAGGCGGACGCCGGCCCGAAGCCGGTCGCCGTCAAGCTGCTCGCCCTCAACGACTTCCACGGCAACCTCGAACCGCCGACCGGCACCACCAACGGCACCATCGCCGGGCAGCCCGCCGGCGGGGCCGAATACCTCGCCACCCAGCTCGCCGAGCTGCGCAAGCGCGCCGCCAAGGAGCAGAACACCATCACCGTGGCGGCCGGCGACCTGATCGGCGCCTCCCCGCTGCTCTCCGCCGCGTTCCACGACGAGCCGACCATCGAGGCGCTGTCGTTGGCCGGGCTCGACTACGCCAGCGTCGGGAACCACGAGTTCGACGAGGGCGCCGACGAGCTGCTGCGCATCCAGAACGGCGGCTGCCACCCGGTCGACGGCTGCGCCGACGGCACCCCGTACGAGGGCGCCGGCTTCCAGTACCTCTCCGCGAACGCGTTCAGGACCGCGAGCGGCCAGCCGCTGCTGGCCCCGTACGCCATCCACAAGGTGCAGGGCGTCAAGGTCGGCTTCATCGGCATGACGCTGGAGGGCACCCCGCAGATCGTCAGCCCGCAGGGCGTCGCCGGCCTGACCTTCACCGACGAGGCGCAGACCGCCAACCGGTACGCCCGCGAGCTGCGCCGCCAGGGCGTCGAGACCATCGTCGTGCTGATGCACGAGGGCGGCACCCAGGACGCCACCGGCGGCATCAACGACTGCAAGGGCATCAGCGGCCCGGTCGTGGACATCGCCAACCGGATGGACCCGTCGATCGACGTGGTCGTCAGCGGCCACACCCACCAGGCGTACAACTGCGACATCAACGGCAAGCTGGTCACCAGCGCCAGCTCCTTCGGCCGCCTGGTCACCGACATCGACCTCTCCATCGACCGGCGCACTGGCGACGTGATCAGCGCCAAGGCCGAGAACGTGGTGGTCACCCGGGACCTCGCCAGAGACCGGGCGCAGACCGACCTGATCAACCGCTACAAGACGGTGCTCGGCCCGGTGGCCGGCCGCGAGGTCGGCCAGACCACCACGGCGATCAAGAAGACCCAGGAGACCCTCTTCGGTACGACCATGGGCGAGTCCCCGCTGGGCAACCTGGTCGCCGACGCGCAGCTCGCCGCCACCGACGACGAGCAGGGCGCGGTCGCCGCCTTCATGAACCCCGGTGGCGTACGCGCCGACCTCGACGCCGGCCCGGTCACCTACGAGGAGGCGTTCACGGTGCAGCCGTTCGGCAACAACCTCGTGACGCTCGACCTCACCGGTGCGCAGCTCTACTGCATGCTGGAGCAGCAGTTCGTCACCGGCCGGACGCTCTACCCGTCGTCGACCGTCCGCTACGTCGTCGACCCGGCCGGCACCACCGGCACCGTCGCCGACGCCTGCGCCGGCACCCGGGTCGTCCGGGGCAGCCTCACCCTGGGCGGGGTGGCGGTCACCGCCGACGCCACGTACCGGGTCACGGTGAACAACTTCCTCTCCGGCGGCGGCGACGGCTTCACCGTCCTCACCGGCGGCACCAACGCGGTCACCGGCATGATCGACCTGGATGCGTTCGTGGCCTACCTGACCGCCGAGTCCCCGCTCTCGGCGCCGGCCCTGGACCGGATCCGCACCACCGCGGAGGTCCCCGCCGCCTGACGGCAGCGGTACACACCCGACGGGCCCCGGAGCATCCGCTCCGGGGCCCGTTCTCCGTCCGTCCGTTGGCCGGCCCTGGGCCGGGGCCGGGTTGTCCGTCCGGTGGTCAGGCCTGCGCGGGGGCCGGTTCGGTGGCCGGTGGGGTGGCCGGCGTGCGGCCGTCCTGGGCCGGCGTGAGCAGCCGGCGCAGGGAGAGCGCGATGAGCGAGGCCACCAGGCAACCGCTGACGACCGCCACGACCCAGATCCGGCCGTTGGCCGCACCGAGCAGCGGGCCCGCCGTGACCGGGCCGATCACCCCGCTGATGCCGAAGATCATCGAGCTCATGGCGTTGTACCGGCCGCGCAGCGCGTCCGTGGCGAGCGCGTTCGCCAGCGCCGGCATCACCGGCGACAGCAGGGTCTCGCCGAAGCCGAAGATCGCCGAGCAGGCCACGACGCAGAGGGCGGCAACCAGCGCGTTGCTCGGGCCGACCACGCCCCCGGCTCCCAGGACCAGCCAGGCGATCGCGAAGACCGCGCCCACCACCGCCAGCCCGCCCGTCCGGCTGCGCCCCTCCATCCGCCGCAGGACCAGCAGCTGGGAGAGCACGATCATCACCGTGTTGCCGGCCAGCGCCCAGGCCACCACGCGCGGCGTCACCTCGGCCACCCGCACGGCGTACGCGGTGAAACCGACCTCGATCTGCGCGTATCCGCAGGTGGTCAGGACCAGGCCGAAGATGACGAGCCGCCGGAACGGGCGGTCGCGCAGCACGGTGAGGTAGCCGCCGGACGACGTCCGCTCCCCGGCCGGTCCGGCGGCGAGCCGGCGGCCCACGTGCGGCAGGGTCAGCAGGATCAGCGCGGGCATCAGGTAGCTGATCGCGTCGAGCACGTAGATCGCCTGGAAGGTGACCGCGCGGGTGGTGTCGACGATCGCGCCGGAGGTCAGGCCGCCGACGCCGATGCCGAGGTTGAGCAGGGCGAAGTTCAGCCCGAAGATCCGCTGCCGCTCGTCGGCGTCGGTGAGCGAGGCGAGGATCGTGTTCTGCCCGGGCCAGATGACGGAGCTGCCCATCGCGACCAGCGTCATCACCCCGAACGCCGAGGCGCTCGAGTCGACCAGCGCCAGCGACCCGGTGCCGACCGCCTCGATCACCAGGCCCGAGAGCAGGATCCGGCGCGCGCCGAACCGGTCGATGAGCGTGCCGCCGACCGGCGACAGCGCCAGGGTGACCACGCCGTACCAGCCGATCACCAGACCGGCCCGGGTGTCGGTGAGGCCCCGCACGTCGGTCAGGTAGATGAACAGGAACGGCAGGGTGAGGCCGCGCCCGATCGCCGACAACAGCGTGCCGACGAGCATCCGCCGGGCTTCCGGACGGCGGGGCAGGGCGCGACTGAGCATCCCCCGATTCTGTGCGCTGGGTGTGACGCAGCGCGAGACCTTTTCGCTCGGAGTTTCCCGCGCAGCGTGTGCGCGGTGTCACACCCCGAAGCGCGTCTGCGGGCGTCGTACCTCTCTGCGATCCTGGTCGGGATGACCACCACCTGGCGACACCTGCCCGCACCGGCCCGCGAGATCGCCACCGCCGCCACCGACGCGGTCGCCGCCGCGCGCGAGCGCGCCTCCGAGGCGTACGACGTCGCGGTGGCCCGGCTCGCCACGGCCGAGCGGTCCGGCCTGGTGCTCGGCGCGGTGGTCCGGCTGCTGCTGGAGGAGACCCACCCGGACGGTCTGGACGGCGACGACGTCCGTCAGGTGCTCGAGGGCTGTGTGCGCGGCGCCGCGCAGTGGCGGCCCGACGTCGACCCGCACGTGGTGCTCGTCCTGCTGGCGGGCGCCCTCGGCGTCTACGACCCGGACGGCGACGAGTCGCCGCCCGACCCGCCCCATGTGGCGCGGCACGCGCCGCTGCTCGTCGCCGACCTGCTCGCCGCCACCGGCCGGCCCCTCGACGGCTACCTGACCGCCGCGTTCACCGAGATCGCGCGCACCGAGCGGCAGGACTGACCGGCGGCCGGGTCCTGTCGGTGGTCGTTGCTACGGTCCGCTCCAGCTCGACGATCAACGGGAGGAAACGGCCTTGGGCGCGTCTTACTGGAGTTATTACGTCGCCTACCAACCCGATCTCGACGCCGCGCTGGACGCACTGCGGGAGAAGGTCTTCGCCGAGGGCACCTACTGGTGGACGCGGGGTGAGTTGGGCACGTCGGCCGGCGACCATCCCCAGCGCCCGACGGACATGGACGAGCTGTACGCCGACGAGTGGGTACAGGAATCGGGCACCCACTCCATCCTGGACATGTTCGACGTCGTGTCCGACGGCGAGGAGCCGGACTACGGCACGGTGCAGCCCGTGACCGCCGCAGAGGCACTGCGCTGCGCCGGCACGGAGATCCTGACCCGCGCGCACGTCGAGGCGATCGACGGCCTGGCCGAGCGCCGGGCTTTCGGCCGGTGCGCGATCCTGCACGACGCGGCCGGCCGCCCCGAGGAGATCTACTTCTGGGGCTTCTCTGGCGACTGATCCGTCCGGTCCGCCGACACCGCGTGGCCTTGGCCGACCCGGTATCCGACAGGGAGGTTCCGACATGACCAGCAAGTTCACCGAGTTGGCGATCGACTGCGCCGACCCTCACGGTCTCGCCCGGTTCTGGTGTGCCGTTCTCGGTTACGTCGTGCAGGACGAGGACGACGAAATCGTCACGATCGGCTCCCCCTCAGTGCCGGAAGGCAGGGACCGTCGCGGCCCGGTGCCACCGACGTTGACGTTCGCGCGCGTGTCCGAGGGCAAGACCGTCAAGAACAGGCTCCACCTCGACGTCAACCCGACCGACATGGGCCGGGACGAAGAGGTCCGTCGCCTGCTCGACCTGGGTGCTCGACACGCCGACGTCGGCCAGGGCGATGAGCGCTGGGTCGTACTCGCCGACCCGGAGGGGAACGAGTTCTGCGTCCTTGCGGACCGCTGCCCCTGACCGGGGGCACACCGCGGCTGCTCCGGCATTCGAGCTGCTCTCACCTTGGGGTAGGGAGCGGCTCCATGACAGCGTCGAACAGTTTCACCGACCGCGACGACCACGGAGCCTCGATCGAGAAGCTGCTGCCTTTTCGCTGCCTCCGGGAGAGCAGTGATCGCCGGAAACGAATCAAGGCCCCTCGTTGGAGGGGCCTTGACCTGCTCTTACCTCTGGTCGGGGTGGCCGGATTCGAACCGACGACCTCTTCGTCCCGAACGAAGCGCGCTACCAAGCTGCGCCACACCCCGAGGCGTGCCGACAAATAGTAGCCCACCCCGCTCAGGGGTCCAACTCGGTACCCCCACCGCCGTGGCGCCCCTCCCCGGCCCTCGCGGGAGCCGTCGAGCCCGGCGTCGTGGCTGATGTCGTAGACGATTCAGCTCGAAAGGACGGCCACACCCAGGCCGGGGCATCGGCGCGGATCCGGCGCCGCGCGTGCCCCATGTCACCGCGCCCGGTACGCCCGCCCGCCAGCCATTGGCGGCGGGCGGGCGTACCCGGGGCCGGAAGGGCAAGCCGCGGGTCAGCGGGGGATCAGGGTGAGCACGCTCGCCTCCGGCGGGCAGGCGAACCGGACCGGCGCGGTCGGGTGGGTGCCGAGCCCGGCGGTGACGTGCAGCCAGGAGTCGGATCCGGGCCAGCGGTGCAGGCCCCGTGCCATGGAGCGGGGCAGGCCGCAGTTGGTGACCAGCGCACCGACCCCCGGTACGCAGACCTGGCCGCCGTGGGTGTGCCCGGCGAGCATCAGCCCGAAGCCGTCGGCGGCCATCCGTTCGAGGACGGCCGGCTCGGGGGAGTGGGTGAGCGCGATCGACAGGTCGGCGGTGGGCGACACCGGCCCGGCCACGGAGTCGTAGTCGTCCCGTTCGACGTGCGGGTCGTCCACCCCGAGCAGTTCGACGACCCGGCCGCCGGCCTTCAGGGTGGTGCGGGCGTTGTTCAGGTCCGCCCAGCCGGCGCCGACGAAGACGTCGCGCAGCTCCTCGTGCGGCAGCTCGACGCCCTCGGTGTACTCCCGGTCGGGCAGGAAGTAGGTGAACGGGTTCTTCCAGACCGGCCCGGTGTAGTCGTTGGAGCCGAAGACGAAGGCCCCGGGAAAGTCGAACAGCGGCTGGAGGGCGCGCAGCACGCCGGGCACGGCGCCCGGGTGCGCCATGTTGTCCCCGGTGACCACGACCAGGTCGGGGTCGAGCGCGGCCAGCGACGCCACCCAGCGCTGCTTGCGCCCCTGGTCGGGCATCATGTGCAGGTCCGACAGGTGCAGGACCCGCAGCGGCTCCGCGTCGGCCGGCAGCACCGGCACGTCGTACCGCCGCAGGGTGAACATGTTGCGCTCGACGAGTGACGCGTACGCCAGGGTCGCCGCGCCGAGGGCGGCGGTCCCGGTCGCGAGCCGGAATAGTGTGCGCTTTCGCATGGCGTTCAGGGTAGTTTCACCGACCATGAGCACGCTGAAGGACCGTCTGACCGCAGACATGCGCGCCGCCCTGAAGGCGCGCGACGAGCTGACCACCTCCACGCTGCGGATGGCGCTCGCCGCCGTCGGCACCGCCGAGGTCGCCGGGAAGGCCAAGCGCGAGCTCACCGACGACGAGGTGCTCGCGGTGCTGACCAAGGAGGCGAAGAAGCGCCGGGAGGCCGCCACCGCCTTCGGTGACGCCGGCCGCACCGAGCAGGCCGCGAAGGAGGTCGCCGAGGGCGAGGTGCTGGAGCGCTACCTGCCGAAGCAGCTCCCCGACACCGAGCTGACCGAGCTGGTCGCGGGGGCGCTCGCCGCGGGCGGCTTCACCGGCAAGGCGCAGATGGGCCCGGCCATGAAGGCGGCCCAGGCGGCGGTGGCCGGCCGGGCCGAGGGCGGCCGGGTCGCCGCCGAGGTACGCCGCCAGCTCGGCCTCTGACCCGGGCCGCACCCACCCGCGTACGCGAAACGGGCGGGCACCCCCGCGAGGGTGCCCGCCCGTGGCGTTCGTCCGGCCGGCTCAGCCGCCGGGGCGGTTGGGCGGTCGGCCGGGGTTGGTCGGCCTGCTGTTGTCGGGCGTCGTGCCCGGGGCGGTGCCGCCGCCGGCGCTGATCTGGATGGTCACCACGCCGCCCTTGATGGTCCGGCCGTCGGGGCTGGTGCCGGCGGCCTTGCCGGCGGGGCAGCTCGACGGGACCCTGATGTCGGAGATGACCGCGTCGAAGCCCTCCGCCTCGATCCGGGACTTCGCCTGCTCCGGGTCCAGGCACTTCACGTCGGGGATCCGGCGCTGGTCGCCCTCGGAGATCTTCTGGCCCGGGGGCTCGAAGTCGACCCGCTTCTTGCCCTTCATGGCGTCGCGCAGGGTCTCGTAGACCGGCGGGTTGATGCCGTCGCGCTGGTTGTGCTTCATCTTGACGTTGGTCTGCGGCCAGTCCGGGTCGGCCATGATGCCGGCCACCGCGTACTGCTTGGTCATCGCGACCAGGGAGGCGGTCTTCTCCGAGTCGGTGGTGCCGGACTTGCCGGCCACCGGCGCGTCGACGATGCCCCGGACGTTCGCGGCCGTGCGGCTGCCGCCGCACTTGCTGGTCGAGGAGTTGTCACCGACCGGGCAGCGGGCGGCGTCGACGGCGGCGCGGGCCACCTCGGTGCTGACCCGCTTCTCGCAGCGCGGATTGGCGATGTCGAGCTTCTTGCCCTCCGGGTCCTTGATCTCCTGCACCGGGATGGGCTCGCAGTACTTGCCGTCCGCCGCGAGCGTGGCGTAGGCGTTGGCCAGTTCCAGCGGAGTGGTCTGCGAGACGCCGAGGGTGAACGCGCCCCAGTCGTGCGCGGCCTCCTTCGTGCCGCTCAACCGGATGTCCTCGGTGGTGCGGAACTGGATGCCGAGCCGCTTGGCCACGTCGACCACGTTCTCCGCGCCGACGCTCTGCTGGAGCGGCACGAAGTACGTGTTGATGGAGGAGGCGAAGGCGCTCCACATGGTCTGCACGCCGCCGGCCTTCTTGCCGGAGTTGGTCGGGCAGTAAATGTTGGTCCCGGGACAGGCGGCGGGACCGGGCTGAATCCTGTATTCCGACTTGAACGTCTGCGGGGCGTTGATCGTGTAGCCGAGCGGGATGCCCTTCTCCAGCGCCGCCACGATGGTGAAGATCTTGAAGGTCGAGCCGGCCTGGTAGCCCGTGAGGCCGTCGCCGCCGGTGAGCAGCGGGTTCACGGTGTTCGGGTAGTTGCCGAGCTTGCCCTTCTTGCGCTGCTTCGGATCGCTGTGCGGCTTGTTGGCCGGCTTCTTCGGATCGTCGAGCTTGAAGGTGCGGTTCACCGCCAGCGCCCGCACCCGGCCGGTGCCCGGCTCGACCACCGCCACCATGGCGGCTTCCTTGCTCTTCTCCGACTTGGCCTTGCGGACGGCCTTGTCGGCGCCCCGCTGGGCCTGCGGGTCGAGCGTGGTGACGACGGTGTAGCCGCCGCTCTTCAGCCGCCGTTCCCGGTCGTACGAGGTCGAGCCGAACGTCTCCTGCTGCATCCACCAGCGGTAGAAGTAGTCGCAGAAGAAGCCCCAGCCCTTCTCGTTGGTCGAGACGCAGCCGTTGGGGGCCCGCTTGCCGGTGACCTGGAGCTTGACGGCCTTCGCCGCGTCCGCCTCCTGCTGGGTGATGGCGCCGGTCTCGACCATGTTCTGGATGACGTAGTCGCGCCGGGCGAGGGCCGCCGCGTGGCCGCTCTTGGTGGTCGGGTCGTTGGTGCTCGGCGCCTTGACCATGCCGGCGAGCATGGCCGCTTCCTCGAGCTTCAGCTTGCTCGGCGGCTTGTTGAAGTAGACCTGGCTGGCGGCGTAGATGCCGTACGCGCCGTTGCCGAACGCGGCGATGTTGAGGTAGCGCTCCAGGATCTCGTCCTTGGAGAGCTCCTTGTCGATCTGGATGGCGTAGCGCATCTCGCGCAGCTTGCGGGCGCTGGTGTCCTCGGTGGCCGCGACCACGTCCGCCGGGTGACTCGCCGAGTAGGCGATGGCGAGCCGGACGTACTGCATGGTCAGCGTCGAGGCGCCCTGCTGGCTGGACGCGTTGGACTGGTTGTTGACGAAGGCCCGGGCGATGCCGTTGAGGTCCACGCCGTTGTGCTTGTAGAAGTCGTGGTCCTCGGCGGCGATGATCGCCTTCTGCATGACGGGCGCGATGTCGGCCAGCTTCACGTCGCGACGGTTCTCGTCGTACATGGTCGCCAGCGGGGTCTTGCCGTCGGAGGCGAGAAGGTAGCTGATCTGTGGCGCGCGGGCCACGGTCAGCTCCTTGGGAAGTGCGCCGAAGGTCTCGGCGCCGGCCTTCGCGGCCAGCCCGGACATCGCCACCGCGGGGAAGGCCGCCGCCGCGACCACCACGCCGGCCAACAGGCCACATATGAGTAGCGATGCGGCGTTGGTCAGCACATTGTGGTCACGTTTCCGCATCCAGGTCACCTCGACAGGGTACGCGAGTAGGGAACGAGGGGCGCCGGGGCGTTCTTTCCCCATTTCCTGCGCGCGCCGACCTCGTTGTGCTAAACGCACGACCCCCGGTGCGTGGTTGCGTGAATCCGCCGCCGAGTCTCCCTCCTGACGGAGGAGGCTCGCAGCGTTTTCGCGGACTCCGACGGGGTAACCGGCGGTCGCGAAGCCCGGGAAGCCGGGAGTGTCCGGAATGATGGATTTCGCCGACAACGTTGCGTAATCAGTCGACTACAGAGCATGATGGGGGCGGCGACAGCGCCACATGTCGTCCGTGCCGCCTTGGGGAAGGCAGGCCGGGCGATCGGGGGGAATTGCCGGCTGGTCCGCGACGGGGTCGGTAGGTACTGCAAGGGGGGACGTGTACAGATGGGCATGATCACTGACTGGCCGTCGCTGGCGGCGTGTCAGAACGGGGACCCGGACGCGTTGTTCGTACAGGGCGCCGAACAGAACGTGGCGAAGCGGATCTGCCGGAGCTGCCCAGTTCGGTACGAGTGCCTGGCCGACGCGCTGGACAACCGGATCGAGTTCGGCGTGTGGGGTGGCATGACCGAACGCGAACGCCGCGCGCTGTTGCGCCGCCACCCCCAGGTGGCGAGCTGGCGCAAGATGTTCGAGGCCGCGATGAAGAAGAACGCCAAGGACAAGACCGGCAAGGACAAGATCCTCGTCAGCACCGCCGGCTGAGCGCCGTCACGGCCGGCTGATCGCCGCGCCGATCGTCCGCAGCCCGTCGACGTCGTGCACGTCGGCGGGCTGCGCCGTCACCGACACCGCCGGCACCGCCGGGAAGGCCTCGGTGAACCGGGCCGCCACCTGCCGCTCGCGTGCCGCCTGCTGGGCCAGCGCCGCGTGGGCCCGCAGCACGTCGACGGTGCCCTCGTGCCCGCCGAGGCCGGCCAGCCGCTCCGCGGCGGCCAGGCTCTCCGCCGCGTCGAGCCCGGGCGCCGCCGAGCGGTGCACCCGGTTGAGCACCAGGCCCGCCAGCGGCATCTTCTCCTCGCGCAGCCGGCCCGCGAAGTAGGCGGCCTCCCGGACCGCGTCCGGCTCCGGGGCCGCGACCAGCAGGAACGCCGTCTCCCGCGCCTGGAGGATGCGGTACGTCTGCTCGGCGCGCTGGCGGAAGCCGCCGAACATCGAATCCAGCGCGGCGACGAAACCGGAGAGGTCGGTCAGCAACTGCGCCCCGAGCACCTTCTGCACGACCTTGGAGAACATCCCGAACGAGGCCGTGACCAGGCTGAACATGCTCCGGCCGCCGGTACGCGCCGGGGCCAGCAGCAGCCGCAGCATCCGCCCGTCGAGGAAGCGGGACAGGCGGGCCGGGGCGTCCAGGAAGTCCAGCGCCGAGCGGGACGGCGGGGTGTCCACCACGATCAGGTCCCACTCGCCCCGGGCGTGCAGCTGGCCCAGCTTCTCCATCGCCATGTATTCCTGCGTGCCGGCGAAGGTCGAGCTCATGGCCTGGTAGAAGGGGTTGGCGAAGATCTCCGCCGCCTTCGCCGGATCGGTGTGCTGGAGCACCACGTCGTCGAAGGTGCGCTTCATGTCGAGCATCATGGCGTGCAGCTCGCCGCCGTTGGCCTCGACGTCGATCCCCTTCACCTGGCGGGGGGTGTTGTCCAGCTCGGTCAGCCCGAGCGACTGGGCCAGCCGGCGGGCCGGGTCGATGGTGAGCACCACCGTGCGCCGGCCGTGCCGCTCCGCGGCGCGCAGGGCCAGCGCGGCGGCCGTGGTCGTCTTCCCCACCCCGCCCGCCCCGCAGCAGACCACGATCCGGACGCCCGGATCGGCGAGGATCTGGTCGACGTCCAGCTGCGGCGCCGCGTCTTCGGAAGGCACCAATCGAGCGTATCGGGCCGGGTCGGTCCGTGCGTCCGTGCCGCTGGCAGGTGTGAGTCAATCCGCTCGGACGAGGGTCGCGGCGAGCCGGTCCAGGCCGGCCCGGCCCACCCCGTCGGGCAGCAGCGGCAGCTCGGTCATCGGCAGGCCCAGCTCCACCAGGTCGGCCCGCAGCGTCTCCTCCAGCTCGCGGCGGACCGCTTGGTCGCGCGCCTCGGCGGCCAGCCCGGCGACGGTGGCCCGGTCGGTCGGCAGCCCGGCGGCGCGCAGCCCCCGCTCCAGCTCGGCGGCGGCCACCACCCGCCCCGCGGGCAGCGGCGGCCGGGCGCCGTTGACGATCACCCGTCCCACCGGGAAGCCGAGCTGGGTCAGCTCGGCGATCGCGTCGACCGTCTCCTGGACCGGCATCTCCTCCAGCAGGGTGACGACGTGCACGGCGGTGATCGGGGAGCGCAGCAGCGCGGCGACCCCCTCGCTCTGGGTCTTGATCGGGCCCACCTTGGCCAGCCGGGCCGTCTCGGCGGTGACGTTGAGGAACCGGCCGATCCGCCCGGTGGGGGGCGCGTCCAGCACCACGGCGTCGTACGCGCGCCGCTGGCCGCTGGTGCGGGTGGTCGCCTCCTTCACCTTGCCGGTGAGCAGGACGTCCCGCAGGCCCGGGGCGATGGTGGTGGCGAAGTCGATCGCCCCGAGCTTGCGCAGCGCCCGGCCGGCCGCACCGAGCTTGTAGAACATGTCGAGGTACTCCAGCAGGGCCTCCTCGGCGTCCACCGCCAGCGCCCGCACCTCCCCGCCGCCCGGCGCGTCGGTCAGGTGCCGCTCCTCGTACGGCAGCGGGTCGGTGCCGAAGAGCTGGGCGATGCCCTGCCGCCCCTCGACCTCGACCAGCAGCGTGCGCCGGCCGCCGGCGGCCAGGGCCAGGGCCAGCGCCGCCGCGACGCTGGTCTTGCCGGTGCCGCCCTTGCCGGTCACGACGTGGAGGCGGGCCGGCCACTCCGGGCCGGCCGGATCGGCCGGCGACTCTGCTGCTCGCACCCGTCGAGCCTATCCAGGCCGCGGGCTCAGGCGACCTCGCAGACCCACCAACCCGTCTTCTTCACCACGGTGAACCGCAGGTCCTGGTCGGCCACCTTCTCGTCGGCGGTGGTCATGGTGACCTTGGTGGTGACCGTGGCGCGGTCGCCGGTCTGGTTGTCAACCTTGGGGGTGCTCCACCGGAACCGGGGGTTCTGGTGGGCAGAGACGTGCTTCTCGACCTCGGCGACCTTGGCGGCGATCTTCTTCTCGTCGCGGGACGAGGAGCAGACCAGGCCGGCCGCCCGGTCCGCGTCGCGCTCCTGGTAGACGGCCTTGAGGAACTCGTCCACCGCGACCGCCGGCTCCTTGGCCCCCTCGCCGCTCTCGGCGTCGCGCAGCGTCAGGAACGTGACGACGCCGCCGGCGGCGCAGAGCAGCAGGATCACGGCCAGGGCGATGGCGGCGATGAGCACGCCGCGCTTCTTCTTCGGCGCGGCGGGTGGCTGGTAGGGCGGGTACCCGGCCGGGGGAGGCGGGATCGACGGGTCACCGGCGCCGGCCGGGCCGGGCGGGACGGCGGCGGCGTCGGGAGTCGCCGGGAAGCCCGGCTGGCCGGCCGGCGGTCCGACGGGACCACCGCTGGGTGGTTGGGTCATCTCATCCCCCGGGTTGCGACGTCGTCGCCTGACCGGGCGACGAGCGTGATCGAGCTGGCGGCGAGCCGGCGAGCGCCCGTCCGACCGGAAGGGTAACGGTCGATTCGCCGCTCCGGGGGGCGGCGGGTGCCGTCAGGTTCCTTACCGACGCTGTGTCGCATATGTGACTTTGTGTGACCAGATGTGCGCGTCCTGTTGGCGGGACTGTCGCCCCGGACCTACGTTCTCACCGGCGCGGGGGGCGGGCCGGACGAAGGGTCCCGGCCCGCAAGCGACGACCTGACCAGGTACGACGTCCGGAGGCAAGGCATGCGCGACGTGGACAACATTCCTCGAGCCCAGTTCCCGGCGGGCGACCGGGCGCGGCGGCCCGGCTCCTCGGGCGACGCCGAGGGCGGCGCCGGCCTGCCCATCAACGAGCGGTCGTACCGGCGGCCCGCCGAACCCGCCGAGGTGGTGCGCGCGCCCGGCCGGCCGGGCCCGGGCGGCCGGGACGAGGAGGAGCCCGGGTTCGTCATCCACCTGCCGATCCGGGTCGCCGACCTGAGGGCGGCCACCGCGCTGGCCGGGACGGTCGCCACCTCGCTGAGCTTCCTGACCGAACTGGACGCCGGCGAGACCACCGTCTCCAGCACCGACGACCAGAACAACCGGCACCGGGTCTTCTGTGACCTGCTGCTGTCGGACCGCTCCCGCTGCCCCCAGCCGTACGAGCACGGCGGCCCCTGCGGAGAGGTGCCGACGCCGCCGGAGCAGCGTCCCGCGCCCCGCCCGTCGGCCGGACCGTAGGCTGTGCGTCGAGAAGTCGAACTCCAGCCAAGGGAGCCCTCCACCTATGCAGAAGTGGGAATACTCCACGGTCCCGCTGCTGGTCCACGCGACCAAGCAGATCCTCGACAACTGGGGTGAGGACGGGTGGGAACTCGTCTCCGTGGTTCCCGGTCCCAACCCGGAGCAGCTCGTCGCCTACCTGAAGCGGCCGAAGGCATGAGCAACGGTCCGCACGCGAAGCTCGCCGAGCTCGGGCACACGCTGCCCGAGGTGGTCCCGCCGTTGGCCAGCTACGTGCCGGCCGTACAGTCCGGGCAGCACGTCTACGTCTCCGGGCAGCTGCCGATGGTCGAGGGGAAGCTGCTCGCCACCGGCAAGGTCGGCGCCGGCGTCTCCGCCGAGCAGGCCAAGGACCTGGCCCAGCAGTGCGCGCTCAACGCGCTGGCCGCGATCGACTCGCTGGTCGGCCTGGAGAACGTCGTCAAGGTCGTCAAGCTGACCGGCTTCGTCGCCGCCGCCTCCGGCTTCACCGCCGTCCCGGGCGTGATCAACGGCGCCTCCGACCTGTTCGGCGCGGTCTTCGGGGAGGCCGGCCGGCACGCGCGCAGCGCCGTCGGCGTCGCCGAGCTGCCCCTGGACGCCCCCGTCGAGGTCGAGGTCATCGTCGAGGTCTCCTGACCTGCGCCACCGCCCCGCGATCCTGCGCTGTGCACCCGGCAAAAGCCGTGAACTGGGACGTACCGGGGGCCGAGAGCGCAGGATCGCGGGGAGTGGCCGGCGGGGCCGTACGATCGCAGCCATGACCGGGCACTTCACCGCGCCGGCGGCGGCGCTCGCCGGCGAACTCCCGGGTTGGGTGACGCTGCTGCGTGCCCCCAACCCGGGGCCGATGACGCTCGACGGCACCAACACCTGGGTGTTGCGCGCCCCCGGCCAGGAGCACGCCGTCGTCGTCGACCCGGGCCCGGCCGACGAGGGGCACCTGGCGGCGATCGCCGCGCGAGGGCCGATCGGCCTGGTGCTGATCACCCACGGCCACCCCGACCACACCGACGGCTCGCGCCGCCTGCACGACCTGCTCGACGGGGTGCCCGTACGCGCCGCCGACCCGGCGCACACCATCGCCGGGCAGCCGCTGGCCGCGCCCGGGGAGGAACTCGGCGGCCACGGCCTGGGCGTCCGGCTCGTGCCGACCCCCGGGCACACCGGCGACTCGGTCTGCTTCCTGGTCGAGCACGGCGACGAGCGGGTGGTGCTCACCGGCGACACGATCCTGGGTCGGGGGACCACCGTGGTCGCCCACCCGGACGGGCACCTCGGGGACTATCTGGCCAGCCTGGAGCTGCTCTCGACGTACCGGGGGATCCCGGCGCTGCCGGGGCACGGCCCGGCGCTGGCCGACTGCGGCGCCGCCGCGGACTTCTACCTGGCCCACCGCCGGGCCCGGCTCGACCAGGTCAGGGCGGCGGTCGCCGCGGGTGCCAGCACCGCCGCCGAGGTGGTCGCGACGGTCTACGCGGACGTCGACCGGTCGCTGTGGTGGGCCGCCGAGTGGTCGGTCCGGGCGCAGCTGGAGTACCTGGGTCGGGAATCCGGCGGAGGTGCCGCGGGGTTGGGGCAAGCGTGACCTGCCCGGTGTGCGGAACCGTCGCCGTGCCCGGCGCGCGGTTCTGCCACAACTGCGGCGCCGCGCTGCCGGCCGCCGCGACGCTGCCCGCGGCCGAACGCCGCGTGGTGACGGTGCTCTTCGGCGACCTGTCCGACTTCACCTCCTGGTCGGAGGACCTCGACCCGGAACGCGTCGGCGCGGTCACCGACCGGGTGCTCGCCGCCCTGGCCGGCGCGGTGAAGACGTTCGGCGGGCACGTCGACAAGCTCACCGGCGACGGGATCATGGCGGTCTTCGGCGCGCCGGTCGCGCACGAGGACGACGCCGAGCGGGCCGTGCGCGCCGCGCTGTCGATGCAGCGGGCGGTCCGCCGGGTGCTCGACGACGAGCGGGGCGGCGGCGCGCCGCTCGGCCTGCGCGTCGGGCTGAACACCGGCGACGTGATCGCCGGCATCCAGGCCGCGATCGAGTACACGGTCATCGGCGACACCGTGAACACCGCCGCCCGGCTGGCCGACGCCGCCGCCGTCGGCGCGGTCTACGCGGGGGCGCGCACCTCCGCCGCCACCCGGCACGTCGCCTCCTGGCGGGCGCTGCGCCCGCTGCGGCTCAAGGGCAAGCGCGAGCCGGTCGAGGCGTACGAGCTGCTCGGTCTCCTGGACGCCCCGGGCACCCGCTCCGGCCTCGGCGACGAGGCCCCCTTCGTCGGCCGGGAGACCGAGATCGGTCGGGTCGCCGGCCGGCTGGCCGAGGTCATCGACCGCGCCGAGCCCCGGGTGCTGCTGATGACCGCCGAGGCCGGGATCGGCAAGTCCCGGTTCGCCGCCGAGGTGGAACGCCTCGCCGCCGGCTACGACGTCGGCGCCGGCCGGTACGCCGCGCACACCGGCGCCCGGGTGCTCTCGGTGCGCTGCGCCGCGTTCGGCGAGCGACGCCGGCTCGCGCCCCTGGCCGACCTGGTCCGGGCGGCGGTCGGCCTGCCCAACGACGCCGCCACCGCGCTCACCCGCCCGGCCGTCGAGGAACGCCTGCGCCGGCTCGGTCAGCGACTCAGCCGCTCCGGCGAGCCGGCGCCGGTCGCCACCGACCAGTTGCTGGCCCTGCTCGGGTACGCGGAGCTGCCCGGTGGCGGCCCGGCCGACCAGGGCGAGTGGGGCACCACCCAGCCCGCCGACGCCGACGCCGTGCCGAACGCGGTCGCGGACCTGCTCACCGCGCTCGCCGGGGAGGCGCCCCTGGTGATCGTCGTCGACGACCTGCACGACGCCACCGCCGAGACCATCAAGGCCCTCGGGGTCACCCTGTCCCGGCTCGCCGGCCCGGTGCTGGTGCTGCTGCTCGGCCGGCCCGAGCTGGTGCGTACCGCCGGGGCGCTGACCCGGGTCGCGGACGCCGAGGTGCACGCGCTGCCGCCGCTGCGCGGCGCCGACGCGGCCCGGCTGCTCACCACCTACCTCAGCGGCGGCAGGCTGCCGCAGCCCGACACCGACCGGCTGCTCGCCACCGCCCAGGGCAACCCGTTCTACCTGGCCGAGCTGGTCACCCTGCTGATGGAGCGGGGCGCGCTGACCGCCGTCGCCGAGCGGAACTCCCCGAACCAGGGCGGCTGGCGACTGGTGCCCGGCTCGCTCGGCAGCCGCCTGCTCTCCCGCGACCTGGCCGCGGTGCTCGCCGCGCGCATCGACGCGCTGCCGGCGGAGGCCCGCTCCGTGCTGCGGGACGCGGCGGTCGTCGGCGACACCGTGCCGGACGGTGCGCTGGAGGCGCTGCGCGAGCAGCGGGCCGGCCGCGACGGCCGACCGGCGGCGGTGGTCGCCGTCGAGCTGGAGCGGGCGGTCGAGGAGCTGCTGCAACGCCGGATGCTGCACCGCACCCGCACCGGGTACGCCTTCGCGACGCCGTTGATGCGCGAGGCCGCGTACGCCGGGGTGAGCAAGGCCGAGCTGGCCGAGCGGCACGCGGCGCTGGCCCGGTGGGCCGCGGCCGATCCGCCGGCGGGGGCGGGCGCGCCGGGTGGCTTCGCCGAGGCGGCCCGGGACGTCTTCGTGGCCCAGCACGTGGAACGGGCCGCCGCGCTGGCCGACGCGGTCGGCCTGCGGCCGGACGCGCCGGCGCGGGCCGTCGTCGGTCTGGGCGTCGCCGCGCTCGGCGGGGCGGCGCGCCGGTCGCTGCAGGCGGGCGAGCCGGCGATGGCCGTGGAGTACGCCGAACGCGCCGCCGAGCTGGCCCGCGACGGGGTGCCGGCGGCCGACCGGGTGGTGCACGCCCGGGCGCTGCTCCAGGTCGGTCGCCCCGCCGACGCCCTCGCCTTCGCCGAGAAGATCGCCGCCAACGCCGGCGACGAGCCCGTCGTCCGGACCAGCGCGCTGCTGCTCGCCGGGCAGGCCCACCAGACCATGGGCGACCAGGGGCGCGCGGTGGCCTGCTGGCAGGAGGCGTTGCAGGTGGCCACGGCCGGAGGGCTGCCGACGCTGCGCGCCTCCGCGATGCGCCGCCTCGGCATGGCCGACTTCGTCGCCGGGCGGTTGGGGCAGGCCAGCAGCCGGCTCGCCGCGTCGTACCAGGTCAGCCTCCAGGCGCAGGACCGCCGGGGGCAGGCGTGGTCGTTGCAGAACCTGGCCTGGGTGACCACGACCCGGGGCGACTTCGCCGGCACCGATGCCGTGCTCGGCCGGGCCGCCCGGCTCTTCGCCGAGCTGAAGGACCCGTACGGGCGGGCGTGGCTGCGTGGCACCACCGCCTTCGCCCGGCTGCTCGCCGGCCGGCTGCGCGAGGCGTGCCGGATGGCGCAGGTCTTCCTGCCGTTCGGCGAGCGGGTCGGCGAGGCGTGGGCGGTGGGCACGCTGCGCGCGGTCGAGGCGTTCGCCACCGCCGAGCTGGGCGAGCTGGCCGAGGCGGACCGGGGGGCCCGCCGGGCGTACCGGGAGTTCGCCGCCGCCTCCGACGACTGGGGGCGCGGGTTCGCGCTGGTCGTCCGGGGGGTCGTGGCGCGCGGGCTGGGCGAGCCGGGGCACGCCGCCGACCTGCTCACCGACGCGCTGTCGTACGCGGAGCGGACGTCGCACCCGTTGCTCACCGGGATGGCGGGCACGCTGCGCGGGTTCGTGGCGCTGGATCTGGGCGACTGCGAGACGGCCGAGCGGCACGCCCGCTCGGTGCTGACCGCCGTCGAGCCGCACAACCCGCAGGCGCCCGCCCAGGTGGGGCCCCGGGTGCTGCTGGCCACCGCCCGGCTGGCCGCCGGCGACTCCGCGACCGCCGTCGGGCTGCTCGCCCCGGTGGCCACGGCCGCCGCCACCGTGCCCTCGCTGCTCTTCTCCCGCCGCCACACCATGGCCCGGTACGCGTCCGCGCTGCTCGCCCACGGCCAGCACGAGCAGGCGCTGGACTGGGCCCGGCGGGCCGTCACCGTCCCGGCGGAGGACGTGCGCAGCCAGGTGGTGGCCGCGCGCGTGCTCGCCGAGGCGCTCGCGGCCTGCGGCCGGCCGGAGGAGGCGCTGGCCAGCGCCGAGGAGGCGGTCTGCCTGGCGTACGCGACGGAGCAGCGCAGCGAGCGCGCCGCCGCCGACGCCCTGCGGGCCCGCCTCGCCACCCCCTAGTCCCGCCGGGTCCCGGGGCCGGAAAGGTCCGGCGGTTCTGGGGATGCGGTCTGTCGGGGGTGGCCGATAGCGTGTCAGGTCCGTGGGGCGGTCGGTCGTGCGACCGCGTCGGGTCTGGGGAGGGCCGTGATGAGGTTGCCGCGTTCGGCCGCCGGGTGGACGATCGCGGTCTTCGGCGTGCTGGCCCTGCTCATGGGCGCGGTCGGGCTGGTCTGGCCGGAGGCGCTGCTGCGCCTGCTCGGCTTCGAGGTGCCGGAGACCCGCGCGATCGGCGACCACACCGGCACCTTCCTGGTCGCCTCCTCGATGGCCTCGTTCAACATGGGGGTCTACTACCTGCTCGCCACCGCCACCGAGTGGCGCCCGTTCTTCCGCTTCACGGTGGTGTTCCGGCTGGTGACGTTCACGGTGTTCAGCATCGTGGTGCTGGCCGACATCGCGCCCGGGCGGTTCTTCGGGGTGGCGGCCTGGGAGGGCCTCGGCGCGGTGGCGACCGCCGTCGGGCTCTGGTGGGACGACCGGCGCGCGGGTCCGGGAGCGGTGGGTGGCGGAGGCGGCTCCGCCGCCGGTGCCGTCCCGGCCGCTGATGCGGTTCACTGAGCCGCCGGTCCGGTTGGGTATTTTCAGAGCTGTGACCGAGACCCCGCCCGGCGCCCTGCCGTTGCCCATCGTGCCCGGTCTGACCGATCTGCACGTGTTTGCCAGGGGAGGCTACGCGACGATCTACAAGGCGACCCAGATCTCCGTGGGTCGCGAGGTCGCGGTCAAGGTGGAGAATCGCACGCTCGACAGCGAGCACGACCAGGCCCGCTTCCTGCGCGAGGCGCGGGCCGCCGGGCGGATGTCGTCGCATCCGCACGTGGTCGACCTCTTCGACGTTGGGGTCACGGTCGACCAGCACCCCTACCTGATCATGGAGCTCTGCGACGGCTCGTACGCCGAGCGGATGCGGACCTCGCCGCTCGGGCCGGCCGAGGCGCGCGACCTCGGGGTCAAGATCGCCGACGCGATCGCCCACTCGCACGCCGCCGGCGTGCTGCACCGCGACGTCAAGCCGGCGAACATCCTCCACTCGCACTTCAACTCGGCGGTGCTGGCCGACTTCGGGCTCGCGGTGGTCGCCGAGATGCGGGACGCCTCGGTCGCCCTGGAGGTGCTCACCCCGGCCTACGCGCCGCCGGAGATGTTCAACCACAGCCCGCCGTCGCCCGCCGTCGACGTCTATGCCCTCTGCGCCACCCTCTACGCGGTGATGCACGGCCGCCCGCCGCGCTGGCAGTCCGAGCGCAACCCCAGCCTGGTCACCGTGCTGGAGATGTTCCACCAGCCGGTTCCCGGCCTGCCCGGGGTGCCGGCCGAGATGATCGACGTGCTCCGGGTCGGGATGTCCAACGATCCCGGCGAGCGTCCCTCGGCCGTCGAGCTGCGCGACCTGCTGGTCGGCCTGCCGCTCGGTCCGGCCGGCTCCCCGGTGGGCGGCATGGGCGCGCCGGGTCCGGTCAGCGGCGGGCCCGGCCCCGTCGGCCCCTACGCCGTCGACCACGCTTCCCGGCCCGCCCCGCGACCGCCGGTGGAGGACCTCCACCCCACGGTGCCCACCGTCGGCCAGCGGCGTCGGCGGCGCTGGTTCCTCGGCGGTGCCGGGATGGTCGCGCTGGCCGCCTCGGCCGGTGCGGGCGCCTGGCTGGCCGGCGCGGTGTCGTCCCCGGGACCGTCGCCGACGGCCGGCGTGGCGGCGACGAGCGTGGCGGCGAGGAGCGCGGTGCTGCCCGCCTGTGCCCTGACGACCGGGTTGCCCGCCGGCGCGGGCTGCGCCGACGAGTTGGAGTGCTTCGGGCCGATGGAGGTGCGCGGCGCGCGGGCCCGGGCGGCCCGGGTGCCCTGCGACGGCCAGCACACCTGGGAGAGCTACGCCGAGGGCAGGCTCCCGGACACCCTGGTCGGTGCCGATCACGACGAGGTCAGCGCGGACGCGGTGGTGCGCCGGGTATGCAACGAGACCACCTTCCGGCTCACCAGCGGGATCAGCTACGCGGACGGCTGGAACCTCGAGGTGCTGCCCCCGGCCGGGGCCGACGCCGACCGGACGTACCGCTGCCTGGCCGGGCGCGGGCTCGACGCGCTCGCCTCACCCACCCTCACGGGCCGCTGAGCCGCCGCGTCCCCGGTGGCGCTCCCGCATGGCGCGGACGGCCTCCCGGTTGTCGAGCGACTCCAGCGTGTCGGCGTCGACGCCGTACAGGCCCCCGGCCGGCTGCCCCGGGCCGCCCGGCGTGACCGCCGGTTCCGTGCCGTCCTCCTGCCGGGCCGCCGCCACGGACACCGCCGCGATCATCGTCGACAGGACGCAGAGCAGCGCCAGGGTCACCCCGACGAGATCCTGACGCCCCCAGACGATCAGCGTCACCAGCAGCGAGGCCGCCGTCAGCGCCGCGAGGACCGCCTTCGCCCGCGCGTCGGGCCTCGGAATTCGCACCCGTCCAGGATGTCCGAGCGGGGCCCGCTGTCAACCGGGACGCCGGCACCGGATGCGATGATCTCCGCCGGAGATCGTCTGCGTGGGAGAGGAGTGCCGGTGACCCGCGTCCTCCGGATCGTCGCCGCCGTGCTGGTGTCGGGTGCGCTGGCCGCGTGCGGGTCGGACGGGCCGCCGGAGCCGGCGACCGCGCCGCCCCCCGCGAGCGGCGGCACGCCGGGGGCGCCCTCGTCCCCGCCCCCGTCGTCGGCCGCCGCGTCGTCGGCCGGCCCCGCGTCGTCGGCCGCCGGTCGCGGCGGGTACGCCAACCCGGACGAGGCGATGGCCGGGCACCTGTCGGCCGTGCCGGGGGTCCGCTACCTCGGTCTGTGCAAGAACGCGAAGCGCGATCCGACGGCGGTCTGCGCCCTCCGGATGGGCTTCGTCGGCCAGGACGAGGTCTACGGCCTCGGCGCCCCGCACAGCGACGTCGTCGGCTTCCTGTTGCTGCGCGAGGGGCCCGACGGCTGGCGGGTGGCGGACGAGCACGCGCCGGACGGGAAGACCGCGGCGCCCGCGTGGATGGCCGGCATCGGGTAGCCCCGGCACGCGCAAGGGCGTAAAGCGTCGACGATGAAAAATTCGTTACATCGATCGTCCGGATTGTCGTATATACAGCCAATCGTCGGCCTGCGTCCCTGTCGCGTCATCCCTAGAGTGACGGGGGTCGAGCCACGGCTCGACCGTCCTGTCGCCCACCGGAAGGCGTCCACATGCCACGACGAAACCGGTCCCTCGCCGCCGCGGGAATCGCCGGCGTCCTCCTCGCCGGCGCCGCGGTCGCGCCCGCCGCCGCCGCACCGTCCCCCGCCGGCGGGGACCGTCCGGTCACCTCCGACCGGACCAGCCCGCAGGAGGCCCGCCGGGTCGACCGGGTGCCCACGCCCACACTGGACTGGTACGCCTGCTACGACTACGCCGAGTGCGCCACCGTCCGGCTGCCCCGGGACTACGACGAGCCGAACGGCCCGACGACCGAGGTCGCCGTGCTGCGGGTCAAGGCCCGCGACCAGCAGCGGAAGATCGGCAGCCTCTTCATCAACCCGGGCGGCCCCGGCGGCTCCGGCACCGACGTCGCGCTCGCCGCGCCGTACTTCCTCGGTGACGAGGTGCTCGACCGCTTCGACGTCGTCGGCGTCGACCCACGCGGCGTCGCCGCCAGCCAGCAGGTCAGGTGCTTCCCCTCGGTCAAGGAGCAGACCCAGGCGTACGCCGGGCTGAACGTGGCCTTCCCGTGGACGAAGGCCGAGGAGAAGGCGTACGTCGCCTCCTCGAAAGCCGTCGGCAAGGGCTGCTCCACGACGGGCCGGCCGCTCACCGGCGCGATGTCGACCGCCGAGGTCGCCCGGGACATGGACGTGCTGCGCCGCGCCGTGGGCGACCGGAAGCTCACCTTCCTCGGCTTCAGCTACGGCAGCATCCTCGGCCAGTACTACGCCAACATGTTCCCGGACCGGGTCCGCGCCGTGGCGATCGACGGGGTGCTGAACCCGAACGAGTGGGTCGGCCAGGGCAGGGCGCGCAGCCTGTCCCAGGAGGACCGGATGCGCAGCGCGCAGGGCGCGTACAAGGCGCTGCGGGAGATCCTGGTGCGTTGCGACAAGGCCGGCGCGGAGGCGTGTCCGCTGGCCGAGGGGGACCCCGTCGCGTCGTTCGACCTGGTCGCCAAGCGGCTGCGGGCCAAGCCGGTGGTGATCGAGGACCCCGATCTCGGCCCGCTCACCATCACGTACGCCGACTTCATCGCCGCCAACCTGGGCGCGCTCTACGGCCCGGCGGGCTACGCCGAGGTCGTCGACCTCACCGCCGCCCTGCTGGTGCTCACCGACCCGGCGTCGTCCCCGGCCGCCCGCCGCCCGGCGACGGCCGACGTGACCCGGCAGGCCGCCAAGGCCCGCGAGCAGGCCCGACGGTACGACTTCCCGTACAACAACGGGTTGGAGACCTTCCTCGGCGTGGACTGCACCGACGGGTACCACCCGAAGGACGCCGGCTCGTTCCCGGCGCTGGCCGCGAAGGCCGACGAGCGCGACCCGTACTTCGGCCGACTCTGGACGTGGGGCACCTCGCCCTGCGCCCGCAAGACCTGGACCGTGCGCGACGAGGACGCCTACACCGGGCCGTTCAACCGGCGGACCGCCGCGCCCGTGCTGGTGCTGGGCAACTACTGGGACCCGGCGACCAGCTACCGGGGCGCGGTGGGCTCGGCCCGGCTGCTGCCGAACAGCCGCCTGCTCAGCAGCGACAGCTGGGGGCACACCGCGTACGGGACGTCGGCCTGCGTGACCGGCGCCGTCGACGCGTACCTGCTGCGCGGGGCGCTGCCGGCCAACGGCAAGGTCTGCGTGGGCGACGTCCAGCCGTTCGCCGAGCTGCCGGCGGAGCCGGGGGCGACCCGGCGCGCGGAGGCGGCGAAGGGCGCGCCGACCGTCGAGGGGGCCCCGGGACGGGGCGAGCCGAAGCGGCTCCCGCCGGTGGTCGCTCCGCTGCCGGCGGTCGGCACGCTGACCGTCCGCTGAGGACCCGGGGTGCGGCGGGCGATCGGGCGTCCGCCGCACCCCGGCCCGCTCAGTAGGACTTGTCCTGGCCGAGGACGTGCTGGGCGACGAAGTTGAGGATCATCTCGCGGCTGACCGGGGCGATCCGGCCGGCGCGTACCGCGCCGAGCAGCGTGGCCACGCCGTACTCGGTGGTCATGCCGGCTCCGCCGAGCACCTGTACGGCGGTGTCGACGGCCAGCGCGGCGGCCTCCCCGGCGGCGTACTTGGCCATGTTGCCGGACACCCCGGCCTCCAGGTCGCGGCCGGCGTCGTAGAGGGTGGCCGCCTTCTGGATCATGAGGCGGGCCAGCTCGACCTGCACGGCCGCGTGCGCGAGCGGGTGGGCCACGCCCTGGTGCGAGCCGATGGTCCTGCCGCCCCAGACCTTGCGGGTGGCGGTGTACTCGCTGGCCCGCTCGATGGCGTACCGGCCGGTGCCGGCGCCCATCGCGGCGACCGTGATCCGTTCGGGGTTGAGCCCGGCGAAGAGCGCCGGCAGGCCGGCGTCCAGCGACTCGCCGACCAGCGCGTCGGCGGGCAGCCGCACGTCGTCGAGGTAGAGCAGGAACTGGTTCTCCGGGGACACGATCTCCATGTCCAGCTTGGACCGGGTCAGTCCCGGTGCGTCGGTCGGCACCACGAACAGCGCCGGCTTCAGCCTTCCGGTGGTTGCGTCTTCGGTACGGGCCACCACCAGCACGTACGACGCCTCGTCGACGCCCGAGATGTAGCACTTGCGGCCGGAGATTAGCCAGTCGTCGCCGTCGCGGCGGGCCACCGTGCCGAGCCGGTGGAAGTTCGAGCCGGCCTCCGGTTCGGTGATCGCGAAGACCACCTTCAGCGAGCCGTCGGCGAAGCCGGGCAGGTAGCGCTTGCGCTGCTCCTCGGTGCCGTGCCGGGCGATCACCGTGGCCGCGATGGCCGGGGAGACCACCAGCAGCAGCAGGGGACAGCCGGCCGCCGCCAGCTCCTCGCAGACGATGGCCAGCTCGGTGATCCCGCCCCCGCCGCCGCCGTACTCGGTGGGGATGTTGACCCCGAGGTAGCCCAGCCGGCCGGCCTCGTCCCACAGCTCGGTGGTGTGCTCACCGGCCTTCGCCTTGGTGACGAAGTAGTCGTGGCCGTACCGGCGGCCCAGGGCGCGCACGGCGTCGCGGAGCTGGGCCTGCTCGGGGGTGAGGTCGAAGTTCATCGCGGGCCCTCCAGGATCACTCGGGGTCGACCACGGCCAGCACGGCGCCCGTGTCGACCTGTCCGCCGGCCGCGACCGGCAGCTCGGCGACCACGCCGTCGGCCGGGGCGAGCACGGGATGTTCCAGCTTCATCGCTTCCAGGGTCAGCAGCAGGTCACCGGCCGCCACCCGCTGCCCGACCTCGACGTGCACCCGGGTCACCGCGCCGGGCAGCGGCGCGACCAGCGACCCGGCCGCCAGCTCCGGGGTGGGCTCTCCGAAGCGCGGCAGCTCGGCCAGGCTCGCCGCCCCGTCCGGGCCGTCCACGAAGACGTCCGACCCCACCCGGTGTACGCGGTACGCGCGCCGCACCCCGTCCACGTCGAGCACCACCCGATCGGGGTACGCCCCGACCAGGGTCACGGCCGGCGGCGGCGCGTCTGCCGGGGCCGCCTCGTCCGGGGTCGGCCCGCCTTCCGGGGCCGCTCCGTCCGGGGTCGGCCCGTCGGCGAGGGCGGCGGAACCGGCGTCCGGCGACACCGACCACTCGGCGAGGCCGCCCGAGCGGTCCAGCCGGTAGCGGACCTCGATCTCGCCGTCCGGCCCCGCGTAGCGGGTGACCTGCGGGAAGGCCGGCACGTTGCGCCAGCCCGACGGGAGCCCGGCGAGCACCGGCGCGTCGGCCCGACGGGCGGCGGCGGTGGCCAGCGCGGCGGCCAGGGCCACCAGGGGGAGCTGGTCGGCCGGCAGCAGCGGGGCGAAGACCTCCTCGTGCCGGTCCAGGAAGCCGGTGTCGATCTCAACGGCGCCGAACTCCGGGCTGCGCAGCACCCGCACCAGCAGGTCCCGGTTGGTGGTCACGCCGTGCAGCTCGGCCCGGGCCAGCGCGCCGGCCAGGGCGCGGGCCGCCTCGGCGCGGGTGGGCGCCCAGGCGATCACCTTGGCGAGCATCGAGTCGTAGTGGACGCCCACCACCGAGCCGTCCACGACGCCGGAGTCGAGGCGCAAGCCTGCCCGGGAGAGGTTCTCGAACTCACGCTCCACCCCGGGAATCGCGAACCGGTGCAGAACCCCCGCCGCCGGCCGGTACCCGTGCACCGGATCCTCGGCGCACAACCGCACCTCGATCGCGTAGCCCCGCACCGCTATCCGGCCGTGAAGGTCTTCCGGCAGGGGCTGGCCTTCGGCTACCAGCAGTTGCAGTCGAACCAGGTCCAGGGCCCCGAGGGCGACCAGCTCGGTGACCGGGTGCTCGACCTGGAGCCGGGTGTTCATCTCCAGGAAGTAGATCTCCCCGTCGGGCGCGAGCAGGAACTCGACCGTGCCGGCGCCGACGTAGTCGACCGCCCGGCCGGCGGCCACCGCCGCCTCGTGCAGCGCCGTGCGCACCTCGTGCGGGAGGACGCCGGGCGCCTCCTCGACGAGCTTCTGGTGCCGGCGCTGGATCGAGCACTCGCGTACGCCCAGGGCGGCCACCGTCCCGTGCGTGTCGCCGAAGATCTGCACCTCGACGTGCCGGCCCCGCTCGACGTACCGCTCGATGAAGACCGTGCCGTCGCCGAACGCGCCGGCCGCCTCGCGGCGCGCGGAGGCGACGGCCTCGGCCAGCCCGGCGGCGTCCCGGACGACGCGCATGCCGCGCCCGCCACCCCCGGCGGACGCCTTCACCAGCACCGGGAAGTCGGTGATCTCGTCGGCGTCGGTCCAGGTGGGCAGCATCGGCACGCCCGCCTCGGCGAGCAGCGCCTTCGCCGCCATCTTGTCGCCCATCGCGGCGATCGCCTTGGCGGGCGGGCCGACCCAGGTCAGCCCCGCGTCGCTCACCGCGGCGGCGAACTCGGCGTTCTCGGCGAGGAAGCCGTAGCCGGGGTGGACGGCGTCCGCCCCGGCCCGGCGGGCCGCGTCGAGGATCAGATCGATCCGCAGGTACGTCTCGGCGGGCGCGTTCCCGGGCAGCCGGACGGCGTGGTCGGCCTCGGCGACGAACGGCGCGTCGGCGTCGGCGTCGGAGTGCACGGCCACCGTCTCGACGCCGAGCGCCCGGCAGGTGGCGAAGACCCGCCGGGCGATCTCGCCCCGGTTCGCCACGAGCAGTTTCCGGATCACTGGTCCCGCCTCTCGATCGCATTCATGTGCGCACTGCCGCCTCACATCCGGAAGACGCCGAAGCCGTCGGCGCCCCTGACTGGTGCGTTGTGGATCGCCGACAGGCAGAGCCCGAGGACCGTACGGGTGTCGCGGGGGTCGATCACCCCGTCGTCGTAGAGCCGGCCGGAGAGGAAGAGCGCGCCGGACTGCGACTCGATCTGCTGCTCGACCATCATCCGCATCGCGGCGTCGGAGTCCTCGTCGTAGTCCCGGCCCCGGGCGGCGGCGGCCTGCCGGGCCACGATGGACAGCACGCCCGCGAGCTGCGCCGGCCCCATCACCGCCGACTTGGCGTTCGGCCAGGTGAACAGAAACCTCGGCTCGTACGCCCGCCCGCACATGCCGTAGTTGCCGGCGCCGTAGGACGCGCCGAGGTTGACCGTCAGGTGCGGCACGGTCGAGTTCGACACCGCGTTGATCATGAGGGCGCCGTGCTTGATGATGCCGCGCTGCTCGTACTCGGTGCCGACCATGTAGCCGGTGGTGTTCTGGAGGAAGACCAGCGGGGTGTCGGCGGCGTTGGCGAGCTGGATGAACTGGGTCGCCTTCTGCGCCTCCTCGCTGAACAGCACGCCCCGCGCGTTGGCCAGCACCCCGACCGGATAGCCGTGCAGCTCGCCCCAGCCGGTGACCAGGGCGGTGCCGTAGGCCGGCTTGAACTCGTCGAACTCGCTGCCGTCGAGCACCCGGGCCAGCACCTCGCGCGGGTCGAACGGCACCTTCAGGTCGGCGCTGGCGATGCCGAGCAGCTCCTCCGGGTCGTACTTCGGCGGCTGCGGGGCCGGGTTGCGCGGCGGCGGGCCCTGCTTGCGCCAGTTCAGCCGGCGTACGCACTGCCGGGCCAGCCGGATGCCGTCCCGCTCGTCGGACGCCAGGAAGTCGGCCAGGCCGGACGTCGTGGCGTGCATGGCGGCCCCGCCGAGGGACTCGTCGTCGGTGACCTCCCCGGTGGCCATCTTGACCAGCGGCGGCCCGGCCAGGTAGACCTGCGACCGGTCTCGGATCATGATCACGTGGTCGGACATGCCCGGCACGTACGCGCCCCCGGCGGTGGCGTTGCCGAAGACCACGCTGACCGTGGGGATCTTCGCGGCCGAGAGCCGGGTCAGGTCGCGGAACACCCGTCCGCCGGGGATGAAGATCTCCGCCTGGGTGGGCAGGTCCGCGCCGGCCGACTCGACCAGGTTCACCATCGGCAGCCGGTTGACCAGGGCGATCTCGCCGGCCCGGCGGGTCTTGGCGAGCGACCACGGGTTCACCGCGCCGCCGCGTACCGTCGGGTCGTTCGCGACGACCAGGCACTCGACGCCCTCGACGACGCCGATGCCGGTCACCACGCTGGCGCCGACGGGGAAGTCGGTGCCGTACGCCGCCACCGGGGACAGCTCCAGGAACGGGCTGTCCGCATCGAGCAGCAGCTCGATCCGCTCCCGGGGGAGCAGCTTGCCCCGCCCGTGGTGCCGGGTCACGTACTTCTCGCCGCCCCCGGCGCGGGCCCGGTCGAGGGCGGCGTCCAGCTCGGCGAGGCGCTCCAGCAGGGCCTCCCGGTTGGCGCGGTGCCCCGGCGAGGACGGGTCGATCGCGCTGCGCAGTGTGGTCATAGGCCCATGCCCTTCGCGATGATCTCGTTCATGATCTCGGTGGTGCCGCCGCCGATGCCGAGGATCCGGGCGTCCCGGTAGTGCCGCTCCACCTCGGCGTCGCGCAGGTAGCCGTAGCCGCCGTGCAGCTGGAGCGACTGGTCGACCACCTCGGCGCAGGCGGCCACCGCGACGTTCTTCGCCATCGCCACCTCGGTCACCACCGGCTCGCCCGCCGCCACCCGCGCCGCCACCTGGTGCACGTACGCCCGGGCCGCCTCGGCGCGGGTGTGCATCTCGGCCAGCCGGTGCCGGACGAGCTGCCGGCTCGCCAGGGGCCGGCCGAACGTGGACCGGTCCCGGCACCAGCGCACCGCCAGCTCCACGGACCGCTGCGCGGTGGCGTACGCCTGGGTGGCGAGGGAGAGCCGCTCCGCGGCGAAGTTCTGCATGATCGCCAGGAAGGCGGTGTCCTCCGCGCCGACCCGGTTCGCCACCGGCACCCGGGCGTCGACGAAGGAGAGCTCGGCGGTGTCGGAGCAGTGCCAGCCGAGCTTCTCCAGCCGGCGCCCGACCGTGAAACCGGGCGTGCCCTTGTCGATCACCAGCAGGGTCAGGGCGCCGGTGCCCGGCGGCAGGGTGCAGACCGCGGTGGTCACGAAGTCGGCCCGGACGCCGCTGGTGATGTAGGTCTTCGACCCGTTGACCACGTAGTGGTCGCCGTCCCGTCGCGCGTGGGTGCGGATGCTCGCCACATCCGAGCCGCCGTCGGGCTCGGTGATCGCCAGCGCGCCGATCATGGTGCCGGCCAGCGTCGGCCGGACGTACCGGTCGATCAGCTCCGCGTCGCCGGAGGCGACGATGTGCGGCAGCGCGATGCCGTGGGTGAAGAGCGCCGCGATCAGGCCGGACGAGCCGCCGGAGCGGATGATCTCCTCGGTGACGATGATCGAGTCGAGCAGGTCCCCACCGCTGCCGCCGACCGCCTCCGGGAAGCCGATGCCGAGCAGGCCGAGCTTGGCGGCGGTGGCGTGCAGCTCCCGGGGGACCTCGCCGGCCCGCTCCCAGTCGTCCAGGTGCGGCAGCACCTCCCGGGTGACGAAGGCCCGGGTCAGCTCCCGCAGTTGCCGGCGCTCCGGCGTGTCCACGATGGTCACCGACCCTCCCCGGGCGTCGTGCCGACGGTGGGGGAGCCGGGGCCGGGCGCGAGTTCCGCCGGCAGGTCGACGACTCGGGAGCGGAGCAGCTCGCCGAGCGCCTTGGCCTGCGGATCGAACCGGGTGGAGGCCGCCACCCCCTGCCCGAGCAGGCCCCGGACGACGAAGTTGACCGCCCGCAGGTTCGGCAGCTCGTACCGCTCCACCGTCAGCGGCGCGGTCTCCGGCAGCAGCTCGCGCAGCCGGTCGGTGGTCAGCCAGCCGCGCAGCCACGACCAGGTCGCGTCGGTGCGGGCCCAGACGCCCAGGTTGGCGTCGCCGCCCTTGTCGCCGGAGCGGGCCCCGACCAGCGCGCCGAGCGGCGCGCGCCGGGTGGACCGGTCGGCCGACGCGGCGGGCGGCGGCTCGGCCTCCGGCGGGTCGGCGGCGGGCGCCGGCTCGTCCGGCGGGCCGGCGGTGCGGGCCGGCGGCGGGATCGCCACCCGCTCACCGGAGGGGAGCACCGCGACGTGCGGCACCGCGTCCTGCGGCACGGCGTCGGCCGTGAACACCCCGTAGGGCGTCGCGTCGCCGGGCAGCGTGGTCAGCGTGCAGCCGGGATAGGAGGCCAGGGCCAGTTCCACCGCGGCGGCCGAGAAGGCCCGCCCGGCCCGCGCCTTGTCGCCGTCCCGCAGGTGTACGTGCAGCAGCGCGCTCGCCGCCTCGGTGTCGACCGCGTCCGCGTGGTCGGTGCGGGCCAGGGTGAACTCCAGCCCCTCCGTGCCGACCGCCGCCTCGACCTGGCTGCGGACCAGGGCCGCCTTCGCGGGGATGTCGAGCCCGCACAGGACGAAGGTCATCGAGTTGCGGAAGCCGCCGAGGTTGTTGACGCCCACCTTGAGGGTGCCCGGCGGGGGCGTGCCCCGGACGCCGCTCACCCGTACCCGGTCCGGCCCGTCGGCGCCCAGCTCGACCGTGTCCAGCCGGGTCACCACGTCCGGGCCGAGGTAGGCCGGGCCGCCGACCTCGTAGAGCAGCTGGGCGGTGACCGTCTCCACGGTGACCGCGCCGCCGGTGCCCGGGTGCTTGGTGACCACACAGGAGCCGTCGGGGTGCAGCTCGGCGACCGGGAAGCCGGGGCGTCGCCCGCCGTCGGGCAGCTCGGTGAAGAAGCTGAAGTTGCCCCCGGTCACCTGCGCCCCGCACTCGAGCAGGTGACCGGCGACGGTCGCCCCGGCCAGCGCGTCCAGGTCGTCGTGGCCCCAGCCGAAGCGGGCGACCGCCGGCCCCACCACCAGGGACGCGTCGGTCACCCGGCCGGTGACCACCACGTCCGCCCCGGCGTCCAGGCAGGCGGCGATGCCGTACGCCCCCAGGTAGGCGTTCGCCGTCAGCGCGTCCGGACGGGCGAGGGCGTCGCCCTCGACGTACCCGACGCGGACGGTCAGGCCCAGCCGGTCGGCGAGCGACCCGATCGCGGCGGCCAGGCCGGCCGGGTTCAGCCCGCCGGCGTTGGTCACGATCCGCACGCCCCGGTCCAGCGTGGTGCCGAGGCAGCCCTCCAGTTGGCGGAGGAAGGTCTTCGCGTAGCCGAGGGCGGGGTCGCGCAGCCGGTCGCGGCCGAGGATGAGCATGGTCAGCTCGGCCAGGTAGTCGCCGGTCAGCACGTCCAGCTCGCCGCCGTCGAGCATCTCCCGCCACGCCGTGGACCGGTCGCCGTAGAAGCCGGAGGCGTTGCCCACCCGCAGCACGTCGCTCACGCCGCCACCCCGCCCGCGACGTCGGTTCCGGCGGCGGCCGGCGGGCGGCCGGGGCCGGGTGGGCCGGCGAAGGCCTGCGCGACGTCCAGCCACGCATCGGCGACCGGCCCGGTCGCCGACAGCGCCAGGTCCGTGCGGTGCCTGCGCTGGGTGACCAGCAGGCAGAAGTCGAGCGCGGGGCCGGCGACCCGGTCGGCGGCGTCGGCCGGGCCGTACGTCCAGGTGTCGCCCTCCGGCGCCGCCAGCTCGACCCGCACCGGCGCCGTCGGCACCGGCCGGCCGTGGGCGGCGAAGCTGTGGCCGAGGGTACGGAAGCCGAGGTGCGCGACGTGCCGCAACCGGGCCGTGCCGGGGCGCGTCACCCCGAGCGCGTCGGCGACGTCCGTGCCGTGCGCCCAGGTCTCCATGATCCGGGCGGTGGCCATCGAGGCGGCCGACATCCGGGTGCCGAACCAGGGCAGCTTCCCGCCGGCCGGCACGCGCGCCAGCGCGTCGGCGAGCGCCGTCCGGCCGGCGCGCCAGCGGGGGAGCAGCTCGCTCGGCGGGGCGAGGAACTCCTCGGCGGCGGCGTCGACGAGCCGGGCGGGGTCGGGGGCGGCGACCACGGTGGCGAGGAACGCCTCGGCGTCGGTGGCGGCGAGCAGTGCCACGTGGTCGGTCCAGGCGAGGTGGGCGATCTGGTGCCCGACGCTCCAGCCCGGCGACGGCGTGGCGCGTCCCCAGTCGACCGGCGGCGGGCCGGCCACCAGGTCGTCGAGCTGCTCGGACTCGTCGGCCAGGTCCGCGAGCAGGTCCTTGAGGTCGACCATGGTGCCTCCGGGGCTGGGCGGGCCGGTCAGGGCGGGCGGTCAGGGGGTGAGCAGGGTGGCGAGCTGGCGCTTCCAGGTGTGCAGCAGGGCGGTGCGGCGGGACGAGTCGTCGTTGAGCAGGTTGGCCACGCCGAGCCCGCGGAGCAGGTCGAGGGTCGCCTGCACCGCCTCGCGTACGCCCGGGCGGCGCTCGTCCACGTCGAGCAGCGCGACGGTGAGCCGGTGCATCTCGCGGCCGACCCGGGCCTCCAGCGGCACCAGGGCCTCGCGCAGCTCCCGGTCGGTGCGTGCGGCGACCCAGAGTTCGAGGGCGGCGACGAAGAGCGGGCCGGTGAAGGCCGCGCCGAGCAGGTCGATCACCCGGTCGAGCCGCTGGGGGCCGGGTGGCAGCGCCTCGGCCTCGGTGCGCAGTTCCTCCGCCCGCCGCTCGGCGAGGTGGGCGACGGCGGCCGTGACCAGCGCGGCCTTGGTGGGGTAGTGGTGCAGCTGGGCGCCGCGTGAGACGCCGGCCCGGGCCGCGACGACGGTGGTGGTGGTGCCGGACCAGCCGTGCTCGACCAGGCACTCGACGGTCGCCTCCAGCAGCCGGGCCTGGGTGGCGCGGCTGCGTTCCTGCTGAGGGACGCGGGTCGATGCGGGCACGGGGACAGCGTGCCGCCGTTGAAACAAACAGTCAAGACTGACTTTTTCTGGCCGGCACCGGACCGTCGCGTGCCGGCCGAGGTTGGTGACCATGTGGTCGGGCGCTGTCGAGCTGCCCCACGGATGGGGCAGAGGCCTGCGGGGCCACAGGCTCGCCCGGACAGCCCCGCCCGCTGCCGGACGGCGACGGGGCCTCCAGCCCGATCCGGGCTCAAGCGCAATCCAAGCTGGGCCCAGCCCTGGGCTGGGGTCTTGATCCGAAGCTGGGCTCGGTCGCGGCTGGCTCACGTTCGCCTGAGCTCGCGTCGGTATGGGAAGCCGGCCGGTCCTATGGACGGGGCAGCTCGACAGGGCGCGACGGGTGTCGTCCCACCCGGGCGGGAGTCATCCGTCGGTCACTGCTCAGCGGCCGTCGCGCGGGGCGAACACCGCGAGGGCGGTGGCGTCGCTGTGTCGGGAGCGCAGGTACTCGTCCGCCCACTCGGCGGCGTCGGGGAAACCCGACTCGGCGGCCACCCGGGCGCAGGCGGCGTCCACGTCGAAGGGAGTGCGCCGCAGGTGCACCCCGGGCCCGAGGAGCGCCCAGAAGGCGCCGGGGCCGCCGTAGGGCATCCCGACGCTGCCCGGGTTGACGATCAGCCGCCGGTCGGCCAGCCGGGTGAACGGCATGTGGGTGTGCCCGCAGACCACCATCCCCACCTCGGCCGGGACGTCGGCGAGCACCTCCGCCCAGCGTTCCATCCGGGAGTCGACGAGCACGACCTCCTCGTCGTCGCGGGGGGTGGCGTGGCAGAACAGCACCGGACCGAGGCCGGTGACCTCCAGGGTGACCGTCAGCGGCAGCGCCGCCAACCGGGCCACCTGGTCGTCGCGGAGCTGCCCCGCCGCCCAGTTGGAGACGTCGATCGGGGAAGGGCGGCCGGCCCGCGCCTCCACCAGCTCGCGGTCCGCGTTGCCCCGTACCCAGCAGACCCGGTCGCCGAGGCCGGCGAGCACGTCCAGCACCTCGACCGGCTGCGGGCCGGCCGCGATGTCGCCGGTGAGCACGATCAGGTCGGCGGCGGCGACGTCCGGCTCGGCCAGTACGGCCTCCAGCGCCGGCAGCGCACCGTGGATGTCGGAGAGAACGGCGACCCGGTCCAGCATCGCTCCACCGTGCCCGCCGGACCGGCCGGTGTCCAGCGATTCTGCCCCGGGCAGATCCGGCGGGTCGGGCGCGTCAGACGCGGGCGCGGCGGGCCAGGCGCTCCGGGTCGAGGATGATGATGCTCTTGCCGTCCAGGCGCAGCCACCCGCGGGAGGCGAAGTCGGCCAGCGCCTTGTTGACGGTCTCCCGGGAGGCGCCGACGAGCTGGGCGATCTCCTCCTGGGTGAGGTCGTGGGTCACCCGCAGCACACCGCCGTCGCGGGTGCCGAAGCGGCCGGCCATCTGGAGCAGGTTCTTGGCGACGCGGCCGGGCACGTCGGTGAAGATCAGGTCGGCGAGCGAGTCGTTCGTCCGCCGCAGCCGGCGGGCGAGCACCCGGAGCAACTGCTCCGCGATCTCCGGCCGGTTGTTCAGCCACGGGCGCAGGGCCTGCTTGCGCAGCCGCACCAGCCGGGTGTCGGTGACCGCGGTGGCGGTCGCCGTGCGCGGCCCGGGGTCGAAGAGCGACAGCTCGCCCACCATGTCCGACGGGCCCATCACCGCGATCAGGTTCTGCCGGCCGTCGGCAGCCCGCCGACCGACCTTGATCTTGCCGGACAGCAGGATGTAGAGACTGTCGCCGGGCTCGCCCTCGTTGAAGACGATCTCGCCCTTGCGGACCTCCAGCGTCTCCATCTCCTTGGCGAGCGCCTCGGCAGCCTCCGGGTCGACGCCCTGGAAGATCCCGCTGCGAGCCAGTACCTCGTCCATCGCGCACCTCCGCCTGCGCGTGCCGTCCGTCGGCCGGGTCCGCCGTCCGCTGATCCCTCGCGCGTCGCCAGTCTAGGCGCACGTGAGCAGCAATCAGAGGTGCACCCCTGGAATCTTGATCGTTGGGCGTAACCTGCCGGCCCTGATCAAGCAGTAGGATCGCGCGCCCGCCCGGGCGCTCTGACCGGCCCCGACAGGTGGGCCGTAGGGTCACCACGTGCTGAGTGAACCCGTGCTGACCGCCCGCCAGGAGGGCGGTCGGGACGTCCCGCTGCTGGTCTGGCGCGCCGACCGCCCGCTGCGCGCGGTCAGTTCCGCGCCGCTGGGCGGCGGGATCGGCGTCCGGCACTGGGTCGTCAACGCGACCGTACCCATGTCGTACGACCGGGACGACCCCGCCGACCACCTGGCCGAACTCGCCGACCGGCTCGACCTCGACGGGCCCGGGATCGGCCTGCTGACCGGGGTGGACGTCGCCGAGGTGGTGGCCCGGACGGACACCGGCGTGCGGGTCTGGGCGACGGTCGGCCTGGGCACCCCGGTCCGGGCGGCGGAGCCGGCCCCGGCGGTGCTGGCCCAGCGGGTCGGCACCGTCAACATCGTGGCGTACGTCCCCGCCCGGCTCGGCGACGCCGCCCTGGTCAACGCCGTGGCCACGGCCACCGAGGCGAAGGCGCAGGCGATCGCGGAGCTGGGCGTGCCGGGCACCGGCACCCCGACGGACGCGGTCACCGTGCTCTGCCCGGTCGACGGCCCCGAGTCGGCGTACGGCGGCCCGCGCTCCACCTGGGGCGCGCCGCTGGCCCGGGCCGTGCACGCCGCCGTGACGGTCGGCGGGGCGGGCACCGTGGTCCCGTGGTCGGACCGACCGGCCGGCTGAGACTCCGTCCGATCGGCCCTCGTTTCGGCGTTGCGCACCCGATAAGGTCGCGCTCGATGTACGCTGCCGCCTCCCCCCGCCGCCGGGCCGCACTCGCCCTCGGCGCGTTGCTCGCCGTCCTGCTCGCCGCCGGCTGCGGGGGCCCCGGTTCCGGGGCCGACCCGGTCTGGCGGTCCGGCGCGGGCGGTGGCACCCCTGCCCCGGCCCGCTCGGGCGCTCCCGCCCAGTCCGCGGAGCAGGCGATCTCGCTCTCGGCGACCGGCGACATCATCATGGGCAACGCGCCGAACCGGCTGCCCCCCGACGGCGGGAAGGGCTTCTTCGACTCCGTCGAGAAGGCGCTCGCCGCCGACCTGGTGATGGGCAACCTGGAGGAGCCGCTCACCGTCGACACCGGCACCGGCAAGTGCGGGCCGAACTCGACCCGCTGCTTCCAGTTCCGGGCCCCGCCCGAGTACGCCGCGCACCTGCGCGACGCCGGCTTCGACCTGCTCAACCAGGCCAACAACCACGGCTACGACTTCGGCCCGAAGGGCTACGAGAACACCCAGAAGGCGCTGGAGAAGTACGAGCTCGCGCACACCGGGGCGCCCGACCAGATCACCGTGGTCGACGTCAAGGGGGTCAAGGTCGCGGTCGCCGGCTTCTCGTCGTACGTCTGGTCCAACAGCCTCACCGACATCGCCGCGGCGAAGAAGGTGATCACCAAGGCGGCCGGCATGGCCGACGTGGTCGTCGTGCAGGTGCACATGGGCGGCGAGGGGGCCGAGAAGACGCGGGTGCGGCCGGGCACCGAGATGTTCCTCGGCGAGAATCGGGGCGACCCGGTCAAGTTCTCCAAGGCGATGATCGACGCAGGGGCGGACCTGATCGTCGGGCACGGCCCGCACGTGCTGCGCGGCATGGAGTTCTACAAGGGCCGGCTGATCGCGTACAGCCTGGGCAACTTCGCCGGCGGGGGCAACTCGCTCAGCAACGCCGGCCGGCTCGGCTGGGGCGGGGTGCTCAAGGTGTCGCTGAAGCCGGACGGCAGCTGGGCCGGCGGCTCGTTCGTGTCGACGTACATGAACTCCATCGGCAAGCCGACCATGGACCGCGACGACCGCGGGCTGGGCCTGGTGCGGCAGCTGACCAAGAGCGACTTCCCGGAGACCGGCGCCCGGTTCGACGACGCCGGCGCGATCAGCGCGCCGCAGGGCGGCTGACCGGGGCGGCGCGGCGCGTGGACCCGGCCGACCGTCGGCCGGGCGACGTAGGCTGGCCGGCGTGACCACGAGTTCCTCCGGCTTCACCGAGACCGACCTCGGGCGCACCCGTCGCGCCCGGCGGATCGGCCGGGCGCTGACCGACACCCACCCCGACGCGCACTGTGAACTGGACCACTCCAATCCCCTGGAGCTGGCCGTCGCGACGATCCTCTCCGCGCAGTGCACGGACAAGAAGGTCAACGAGGTCACCCCGAAGCTCTTCGCCCGCTACCCGAGCGCCGCCGACTACGCGGGGGCCGATCGGTCGGAGCTGGAGGAGCTGATCCGGCCCACCGGCTTCTACCGCAACAAGACCGACTCGCTGATCAAGCTCGGCCAGGCCCTCGTGGAGCGGTACGACGGCCGGGTCCCCGGCAGGCTCGCCGACCTGGTGACGCTGCCCGGCATCGGCCGCAAGACCGCCAACGTCATCCTCGGTAACGCCTTCGACGTGCCCGGCATCACCGTCGACACCCACTTCCAGCGGCTGGTCCAGCGCTGGCGGCTGACCGCCGAGACCGACCCGGTCAAGATCGAGCACGCGATCGGGGCGCTCTTCCCCCGGCGCGACTGGACCATGCTGTCGCACCGGATCATCTTCCACGGCCGGCGGGTCTGCCACGCCCGCAAGCCGGCCTGCGGCGCGTGCACGCTGGCGAAGCTCTGCCCGTCCTACGGCACCGGCCCGACCGAGCCGGCGGCGGCCGCAAAGCTGCTCAAGGGCCCCCGGGCCCGTGACCTGGCGGTGGCGGCCGGAGTCGACCCGGAGCTGGTGCCGGTCCAGGCCGTCGTGGCGGAGGTGCCGTGAGCGCGAGGAGGAGTGAGCCGGTGTTGCGAGCCCCGCAGTCGCGAACCACGGTGAACCGATGAACCGCCGGCTCGCCGCCCTGCTCCTACCCGTGCTGCTGGCCGCCGCCGGGTGCACCGCCGGCACCGAGGAGAAGGATCCGGGTCCGTCCGACCGGCAGAAGGCCGCCGCGAACCGGCCGTCGCCCTTCCAGGACTGCTCCGCCCTCGGTGCTCCGCCCGCGTCCGCCCCGGCGTCCCCGTCCGGGGGCGGGGGGCAGGCGCTGCCCGAGCTGACCCTGAACTGCTTCACCGGCGGCGCCCCGGTCGCCCTCCGGGACCTGCGCGGGCCGGCGGTGGTCAACGTCTGGGCCTCCTGGTGCCCGCCCTGCCGCCAGGAGCTGCCCGCCTTCCAGCGGCTCAGCGAGCGCGCCGCCGGCCAGCTCCAGGTGATCGGGGTCAACAACCAGGACGGCCGGGAGGCGGCCCAGGCCATCGGGGAGGACTTCGGCATCCGCTTCCCGGTGCTGGTCGACCAGGGCGAGCGGCTGAAGCGGGAGCTGAACCGCAAGGCCATCCCCCTGACCGTCTTCGTCGACGGGCAGGGCCGCGTCCGGCACGTAGACTCCTCCGGCGCGCTCGACGACGCCCGCCTGGCCGAGCTGGTCCGCCAGCACCTCGGCGTGACGGTGCCGGCATGAGCGGCCCGGCGCGACCGGCGGGGCGGGACGGTGCCGGCGTGGGCCGCCGGCGCTGCACGGGGGTGCGGGCGTGAGCCGGCGGCCCCCGGACTGGTTCGAACCGTTGCTGACCCGGCTCGGCAGCGCCCGCAGCGAGGACTTCACCCGGCTGGTCACCCCGGAGAGCGGGGGGCGGGAGAGCGCGGTGCTGGTGCTGCTCGGCGAGGAGCCCGGCGCCGGCCCGGACGTGTTGGTCCTCCAACGGGCGGCCACCCTGCGCAACCACGCCGGCCAGCCCGCCTTCCCCGGCGGCGCGGCCGACCCGGAGGACGCCGACGTCCGGGCGACCGCGCTGCGCGAGGCGAACGAGGAGGTCGACCTCGATCCGGCCAGCGTCACCGTCCTGGCCGAGCTGCCGAAGCTCTGGATCCCGGTCAGCGACTTCGTGGTCACCCCGGTGCTCGCCTGGTGGCACGCTCCGCACCCCGTGCACCCCCGGGAGCCGGCCGAGGTGGCACACGTGGCCCGGCTGCCGATCACCGAGCTGGTCGACCCGGCGAACCGGATGCGGGTCCGCCACCCGAGCGGCTGGATCGGCCCGGCCTTCTCGGCGCGCGGGATGCTGGTCTGGGGCTTCACCGCCGGGGTGCTGGCCGCCCTGCTCGAGATGGGCGGCTGGGCCCGGCCGTGGCCCCGCGACCGGGTTGTGGACCTGCCGCCGACCGGGGCCACCCCGGCGCCCTCGGCCGGCACCGACGCGGTCGACGAGACCCCGGTGCGCTGACCGGACGGTCACCTTCCGCAAGCGATGGTCATCTCGCGGGCCCGGTGCCCGTACGCTTGACGCGTGTCCGCCGTGGATCTCGTACTGCTGCTGCTCATGCTCGTGTTCGCGATCAGCGGATACCGCCAGGGCTTCGTCATCGGGGTGCTGTCGTTCTCCGGCTTCTTCCTGGGTGCACTGGTGGGCCTCCAGGTGGGGCCGCTGCTGGCCCAGCAGTTCGTCGACAGCGGCACCCGGGTGCTGATCTCCCTGGTGGCGATCTTCGGGCTGGCGGTGGTCGGCCAGGCGCTCGCCGGCTGGCTCGGTTCGCACCTGCGCAAGACGATCACCAGTGACGTCGCCAAGCGGGTCGACGACGTCGGCGGGGCGTTCGTCTCGCTCTTCGCCGTGCTGCTGGTCGCCTGGCTCGTCGCGGTGCCGCTCGGCTCGTCGTCCCTGCCCTGGCTGGCCTCCTCGGTGCGCAACAGCGCGCTGCTGACCGTGGTCGACCGGGTCCTGCCCGACCAGGCGCAGCAGCTCTCCACGGCGCTGCGGGACACCGTCGACACCAACGGCTTCCCCGACGTCTTCGGCGACCTGGCCCCCACCCGGGCCCGGCAGGTGTCCCCGCCCGACCCGGCGCTCGCCGGCTCCCAGGTGGTGGTCAACAGCCAGCGTTCGGTGGTCAAGGTGCTCGGCTCCGCCCCGAGCTGTTCGCGCCGGATCGAGGGCTCCGGCTTCGTCTACGCCGACGACCGGGTGATGACCAACGCCCACGTCGTCGCCGGTACCCGTTCCACCGTCGTCGAGCTCAACGGCGACCGGTACGACAGCAAGGTGGTCGTCTACGACCCCGACCGGGACCTGGCCGTGCTGCACGTGCCGGGGTTGCCCGGCCCGTCGATGCGGTTCGCCGCCGGTAACGCGGGCAGCGGCGCGGACGCGATCGTGCTGGGCTTCCCGCTCGACGGGCCGTACAACGCCCAGTCGGCGCGGATCCGGGACGTCGACCGGATCACCGGGCCGGACATCTACTCCGGCGGCAACGTGACCCGGGAGGTCTACACGATCCGGGCGCTCGTGCAGAGCGGCAACTCCGGCGGCCCGCTGGTCTCCTCGAACGGGCTGGTCCTCGGGGTGATCTTCGCGGCGGCGGCCGACGACCCGAACACCGGCTTCGCGGTGACCGCGGCCGAGGCTCGCCCGGTCGCCCTGGCCGGCGCCGAGCGCACCCGCGCCGTCGGCACCGGCGACTGCACCTGACGGGTCAGTTCCCCGCACCCGCCGGCCCGTGGCCTGCGGGCGGCGCCGGCCGGCCGGGCGGGGCGGCCCGCCAGACGGTGAGGGCGGCGGCGGTCGCGGCCACCACGGCCGTGCCGAGCAGCCAGCCGGCCAGCACGTCGCTGGTCCAGTGCACGCCGAGGGCCACCCGGCTGAACCCGGTCACCAGGGCGAGCAGCAGGGCGGCCGTCCACACCACCCGGCGCGCTACCGGCCGGGCGTGCGGAAGGAACACCACCAGCAGCACTCCGGCGGCGAGGGCGGCGTTGAGCGCGTGCCCGGACGGGAAGGCCAGGCCGGGCGCCTCGGCCACCGGCTCGGGCAGGTCCGGCCGGGGCCGACCGACGAGCAGCTTGAGCAGCGGGCTGAGCAGGCCGCCGACCGCCATGGTGACGGCCACCCACACCGCCAGCTGCCGGGCACCGCGACGGACCAGCCAAAGGACCAGGACCAGGGCCCCGACGCGCAGCGGCATCGGGGCGAACACGTCGGTCCAGAGGGTCATCAGGCGTACCCACGCCGGGTGGTCGGCGGCGTAGCCGACCAGCGCGTCGGTGACCGCCGTGTCCAGCCGGCGCAGCGGTGCCCAGTCCCCCAGGACCAGGACCGCCAGCAGCGTGAACGGCACCGCCACCAGGAACGCGGCGACCGCGGCGAGGGTCAGCCGCAGGCCCCGGGCGTGGTCCGGGTGCAGGCGGCGGCCACGCCACGAGGGGCGCGGCGGGGCGGCGAGGGTACGCGGGCCGGACGAACTCATGACATCCGTTCTACCCGCCACGCGGCCCGGTCAGACCCGGTCCGGGTCGGCCGCCCGGTCCGGGGCCGTCCGCCCGGGCCGGGTTTCCCGTCGCCGGGCGACGACGGTTCCCTCCCGGGAGGGCGTCGGCGGCTCAGTGTGCCGGCGGGCGACGCCACGTCCCGGCGGCGCGCCGGGGCGAGGCCAGCGGGGTCCACCGGCGGAACCGGCGCACCATCAGCGCCGCCCCGGTCAGCAGGGCGACGAGGAACACGGCCCCGGTCCACAGCTGCTCCGGCGTGGTGTCCTCGTGCGCGCCCGCCGGCTGCGCCGACCACCGGGACTGCTGGCGCGGCACGGTGAAGCCGCGCGGGTCGCCGCCGACCCCCGCGACGTCGGGCTGCGTCGACCCGGGCGCCGGGCCGAACCCGACCACGCCCGGCGAGGACTGGTCGTCCAGGGGGTTGCGGCCCACCGGGCCGACCTCGGCGTCCAGCGCGGCGACCGGGTCGACCATGCCGTACCCGAAGCGGTCGTCCCGGCCGGTCGGACCGATGTCGCGGGCGGTGGTGAGCAGCCGGTTGACCACGTCGCCGGCGGACATCTCCGGGTACCGGGCCCGCACCAGCGCGGCGGTGGCGGCGACCAGCGGCGCCGCGAAGCTGGTGCCCTGCACCCGCCAGTAGCCGCCCGGCCGGGCCCCGACCAGGCCGGTGGCGGGGGCGGTGAGCACGGTGGCCCGCCCGGTGATCGAACCGGACCAGAGGTTGTCGCTGTCGCGCTCCGACCCGGCGACCGCGATGACGCCCGGCTCCCGGGCCGGGTACCAGACCTTCGCGTTGGACGAGTTGCCCAGGTTGCCGGTGCAGGCGACCACGACGACGTCCCGGACGAAGGCGTAGTCGAGCGCCGCCGCCAGGGCGGGGCTGTCGCCGCTGCCGCCGAGGGACAGGTTGATCACGCGGGCGCCGTTGTCGACGGCCCAGCGCACACCCTTGGCGACGATCAGCGCGTCGTCGTAGCGGTTCTCGGCGTCGAGGACGCGGACCGGGAGGATCCGCGCGTCCGGCGCCAGGCCGACGGCCCCCCGCGCGTCATCGTTGCGGCCGGCGATCAGCCCGGCGACGGTGGTGCCGTGGCCGACCGGATCGGGGTCGCCGGCCGCGCCCCGGGCAGCGACCAGGTCGAGGCCGGGCAGCACCTGGCCGGCCAGGTCGGGATGGGCGGCGTCCACACCGGAGTCGATCACCGCGACGGTGACCCCCCGCCCGGTCGAGCTGCGCCACGCGGTCTTCGCCCGCAACACGTCGAGCTGCCACTGCTCGTCGCGGACCTGGTCGGGGCGGTTCCTGCTGTCGGGCGCCGCGAGCGCCACCGGGACGACGGCGGCCGGCTGGCGGAGGACCGGGCGGGCGGCGGGCTGCCGGGGGGCGGCGTCGGCCGCCGTGACCGGACCCGCGACCGACACGACGACGGCCGTCACACCGAGCAACGTACGTCCGGCGATCCGCCGAGCCGCTGGCGGACAGCTGTGCCGCACGGTCGTCACTCCCTCAGACATTCATCGCGACGCAAACATGACGATCGGAGATTACCGGTTCCTCGCCGCCTTGCGGGGCGTTCCGGGGACACCGGTCACGGCGGCGGCAGATGGGCCAGCTGGACCAGGCGTACGCCCTCGCGGCGGGTGACCAGCCGGCCGCGTCCCGGGGGCAGCGGGCCGGGCCTGACCGGGCCGACCAGCGCCCCCTCCTCCGGGCTGCCTGCCATCACCAGCCCCGCGGTGGAGAGCTCGCGGAGGCGCTGCACGAGCGGCTCGTACTGGGCCCGTCCGGCACCGCCCGAGCGGCGGGCGAGCACCAGGTGCAGCCCGACGTCCCGGGCGTGCGGCAGGTGCTCCTCCAGCGCGCGCAGCGGGTTGGACGGCCCGCTGGCCACCAGGTCGTAGTCGTCGACGAGCACGAACAGCTCCGGCCCGGACCACCACGTCCGCTGCCGCAGCTGCGCGGGCGTCACGTCCGGGCCGGGCACCCGGGCAGCCATGTAGCCGGCGGCGGACTCGATCAGGTCGGTGGTGTGCGCCGCGGCGGAGCCGTACCCGATCAGGTGCGGCGACGCCGACTCGGTCAGGTCCGCCAGGCTGCGGCGGTAGTCGACCAGGATCACCCGGGCCTGCTCGGGGGTGAACCGGGCCATGATCGAGGTGGCCAGCGCCCGCAGGAACGACGACTTGCCGCACTCGGCGTCGCCGAAGACCACGAAGTGCGGCTCGGTGGCGAAGTCCAGCACCACCGGGCGCAGGTCGGCCTCGGCGATCCCCACCGGGATCCGCAGGTCGGTGGTCGCGGTCAGGTCCAGCTCGGCGTACGGGAGCACCGGCGGGAGCAGCCGCACCGGCGGCGCGACCGGGCCGGCCCAGCCCTCGGCGGCCTGCTTGACCAGGTCCGTCGTGTCCCCACCCGAGGCGGCCAGCTGCGGCAGCGCGGTGAGGAAGTGCAGGCTCTCCGCCGTGACACCCCGGCCGGGGGTCTTCTCCGGCACGTTCGCCGCCGCCCGGCGGGCCACCAACGAGTCGGCCGGGTCGCCGAGGCGCAGCTCCAGCCGGGAACCGAAGAGGTCCCGGATCGCCGGCCGGAAGTCCAGCCAACGCACCGCCGTCGCCACCACGTGCACCCCGTACGACAGGCCGCGGGTGGCCAGGTCGGTGATGAGGGGCTCCAGGTCGTCGTACTCGCCGCGCAGGGTGGCCCAGCCGTCCACCACCAGGAACACGTCGCCGAACGGGTCGGTCCCGGGTTGGCCGGTGCCCGCCAGCGCGGCCCGGCGCTGCCGCCAGGCGGCCATCGACTCCACGCCCAGCTCGGCGAAGCGCTGTTCCCGGTCGACCAGCAGGGTGGCGATCTCGCCGACCGTACGCCGGACGGCCGTCGGGTCGGCGCGGCCGGTGACCCCGCCGACGTGCGGCAGGTCGCGCAGCGCGGCCAGCCCGCCGCCGCCGAAGTCGAGGCAGTAGACCTGCACCTCGGCCGGGGTGTGGGTCAGCGCCAGGGCGCAGACCAGCGTGCGCAGCGCGGTCGACTTGCCGCTCTGCGGGCCGCCGACCACCGCGACGTGGCCGGCGGCGCCGTCCAACGCCAGCCAGAGCAGGTCGCGGCGCTGCTCGAAGGGCTTGTCGACCACCGCGACCGGCACCTGGAGCGCGCCGTGCAGCTCCGGGTTGCCGAAGGCGAGACCGCGCGCCGGATCGACGCCGACCGGCCCGAGCAGCTCGTCCAGCGCCGGCGCCCGGCCGAGCGGGGGGAGCCAGACCTGGTGGGCGGGCGGCCCCTGCCCGGCCAGCCGGTCGACCATCAGCTCCAGCAGGCTCTCCGTGCCGCCCTCGTCGGCCGTGGCAGCCAGGGCGGGCGGCCCGACCGGCTCCGGCTTGGGCACGAAGTGGGTGGAGAAGGAGAGCAGGCGCGGGGCCCCGGCGCCGCCCGCGCCCGGCGCCGCACCGCGCCGGCGCAGGGCCCCCGAGACGTACGCGGCCTTGAACCGCACCAGCGGCTCGGTGCCGAAGCGCAGGTAGCCGTGGCCGGGGGAGCGGGGCAGCTCGTGCGCGTCCGGCACCCCGAGCACCGTGCGGGACTCCAGCGCCGAGAAGGTCCGCAGCCCGATCCGGTACGACAGGTGGGTGTCCAGCCCGCGCAGCCGACCCTCCTCCAGCCGCTGCGAGGCCAGCAGCAGGTGCACGCCGAGCGACCGGCCCAGCCGGCCGATCTGCACGAACAGGTCGATGAAGTCGGGCTTGGCCGACAGCAGCTCGGAGAACTCGTCGCAGATCAGCAGCAGCGACGGCAGCGGGGCGAGCGGGGTGCCGGCGGCGCGGGCCCGCTCGTAGTCGCGCAGGCTGGCGAAGTTGCCGGCCCGGCGCAGCAGCTCCTGGCGGCGGACCAGCTCGCCGTTGATGGCGTCGACCATCCGGTCGACCAGCGGCAGCGCGTCGGCCAGGTTGGTGATCACCGCGGCGGTGTGCGGCAGCCGGTCGAAGGAGGCGAAGGTCGCACCGCCCTTGAAGTCGATCAGCACGAAGTTGAGCTGCTCCGAGCTGTGCGTGGCGGCCAGCCCGAGCACCAGCGTGCGCAGCAGCTCGGACTTGCCGGAGCCGGTCGCCCCGATCAGCAGGCCGTGCGGCCCCATCCCGTCCTGCGCCGACTCCTTCAGGTCCAGCTCGATGGCGCCGCCGTCGGTGCCCACCCCGATCGGCACCCGCAGCCGCTCCCGGGCGGACCGGGGCACCCACCCCTGCTCGGCGGTGAAGCTCTCCGGGTCGCCGAGACCGAGCAGCTCGGGCAGGCCCAGCTCGGCGCCCGGCGGGGCGTCCGGGCCGCGGGCCGCCGTGGCCAGCCGCAGCGGGGCCAGCCGCCGGGCGACGGCCTCCGCGTCGACGAGGTCCAGCCGGTCCGCCGTACCCACCTCGGCGTGCCCCTGCGCGGAGTGGGAGTGCAGCCGGCCGCCGTGCAGCTCGAGCAGCAGCGCGAACCGGTCCAGCAGGCGCGGCGGCGGGGTGTCCAGGTCGATGATCGTGACGGCGTCGATGCCGCCGTCGCCGGTCAGGTCGGTGGCCCCGGTCAGGTCGCCCCCGTCGAGCACCACCACCACGTGCGGGCCGTCGGTGGCCGGGCCGGCGGGGCTGAACCGGGACCGGCTGGCGAGCACCTCGTCCAGCAGCCCCTCCAGCTCGGCCCCCGCGCTGGTGACCAGCCGGACCGGGCCGAGCGCGTCGGTGCGGGTGGGGTGGTGGGCGTGCGGGAGCCACTTGACCCACTCCCAGGCGGCCCGTCGCTCCGGCCCGGCGCAGACGGCGACGAGCAGCTCGTCCGGGGCGTGGAAGACCGCGAGCTGGGCGAGCATCGCCCGGGCCAACGCCTGGGCGGCGGGTCCGTCGCCGTGGCCGGCCGGGCCGGCGGTGGCGTCCCGCACGAAGACCCGGGCGAAGCTGCGCAGCGAGAGCGCCACCGGCAGGTCGGGCACCACGGAGTACGCGTCCAGGAACCGGCGCAGCGCGCCGGCGGTCATCGGTTCCAGCTCCTCCAGCGGGCGGGTGACCGGGGGGACCAGCGGCGTGGCGAGGGTCTGCGGGCCGACGGCGACCCGGACCACCGCGAAGTCCGGGTCGGTGGGGCGGCGTTCCCAGACCCGGTGGCTGTCCACCGTCGACCAGAGCCGGCCGGGATCCGGGTGCCGGTAGTAGAGCCCGGCACGCTGCTGCCCGGCGGTCTGCCGGACCCGGCGCCGCAGCACGGTCAGGTGCCGCAGGTAGTCCCGCCGCGCGGCCATCATCTCCGACTTCTTCGGGGTGCCGGAGGCGCTGCCCCACGAGGTCACCAGCATGGCGAGCGAGGAGAGCCCGAACATCCCGCCGACCACGTAGGAGTACGCGCCCCCGCCGCGGCCGAACATCATCGCCATCGCCACGGTGCCGCCGAGCATGGGCAGCACCATGAGCAGCTGCTGCCAGCGCCCGCCGGCGACGGCGGGGATCTCCGGTGGCGCGTCCACCGGCAGCTCGCCCACCGGGATCTCCGGTGCCGGTCGGCGGGGCGGCCGCTTGATGACGACAGTGGACACTCGACCTCCTGACAGCGCTCGGTAACCCGAGCCTGGCTCATGGTAGGTAAAGTCCTGTCGTCCGCGCAGCCACCGACCCCGCCGGAGATGGAGATCAGTCGATGACGATCGGGCTGGCCCGGGTGACCATCAGCGCCCCCCAGCGGCGGGTGGACGTCGCACTGCCCGAGCAGGTGCCCCTGGCCGAGCTGCTGCCCGAGGTGCTGCGGCACGCCGGCGAGGGGCTCGCCGACGACGGCGAACGGCACGGCGGCTGGGTGCTGCGGCGCACCGACGGGGCGGTGCTGGCCACCGCCCAGGCGCTGCTGCCGCAGGGGGTCCGCGACGGCGAGGTGCTGCACCTCGTGCCGGCCCGCGCGCAGTGGCCCGAGCTGGAGTACGACGACGTGGCCGAGGCGATCGCCGACGGCGCCCGGCGGCGCGGCGGGGCGTGGTCACCCGCCGCCACCCGGGCCGCCGCCCTGGCCGGGGCCGCCGTGCCGCTGGCCGTCGGGCTGCTCGCCGTGACGGCCGGCGGGCCGGCGCACGAGGCGGCCTGGCCGGCCGCCGCCGTGGTGGCGCTCCTGCTCACCCTCGCCGGGGTGGTGGCGTCCCGCGCCCACGCCGACGGGCCGGCCGGCGCGACCCTGGGCGGCTACGCGCTGCCGTACGCGGCGGTGGCGGGCGCGCTGGCGGTCAGCTCCGGCGACCCGGTCGGGCCGGTACCGGGACTGCGCTGGATCGGCGCGCCCGAGCTGCTGGCCGGGTCGGTGGCGCTGCTGCTGGTGTCGGTGCTCGGGCTGGTCGGCGTCGCCACCCGGCTCCGGGTCTTCGTGGCGGGCGCCACCGCCGGGTTCGCCGGCGCGCTGGCCGCCCTCGGCGCACTGCTGCTCAGCCCGGCCGGCACGGCGGCGGTCCTGCTCTGCGTGCTGGTCTTCGCCGTGGGGGCGATCCCGCTGCTGGCCATCCGGCTCGGCAAGGTGCCGCTGCCCCCGATCACCCTGCCCACCGACGAGCCGGGCGGCGCCGACCGGGCCCGCGACCTGCCCGACCGGGACCGGGTCTACGCGGCGGTGGCGCGTACCGAGGAGATGCTCACCGGGATGCTGCTCGGGCACGCCGTGCTGGCGGTCGCCGCCGCGGTGGTGCTGGGCCTCTCCGGCGGGACGGCCGGCCGGCTGCTGGTGGCGGTCGCGGCGGCGGTGCTGCTGCTCCGCTCCCGGCTGTTCGTGTCCCTGCGCCACCGGGTGCCGACCGTCGCCGCCGGGCTCGCCGGGTACGCCGTGCTCGGCGCCGTGCTCGTCGACCGGTCCGGCCCGACCGGCCGCCTCGCGCTGGTCGTCGGCGGGCTGGCGCTGGCCCTCGTGGCGGTGGCCGCCGGCACCACGTACGCCCGCCGGCCAATCTCCCCGTACGTCGGCCGGATCGCGGACCTGACCGACACCGCCCTGGTGGTGTCGCTGGTGCCCGTCGCCTGCGCGGTGCTCGACCTGTACGAACGGGCCCGGGGGCTGCTCGGCTGAGCGGCCCCCGGGCCCGTCGGTGGTCGGTGCCGGGTCAGTGCGCGGACTCGCCGCGCGCCTCGGCCTCCCTGGCGCGCCGGTACGACGCCACGATCTCCGCCTCGGCCTCGATGCGCCCCACCCACGTGGCGCCCTCGACCGACTTGCCGGGCTCCAGGTCCTTGTAGACCTCGAAGAAGTGCTGGATCTCCAGCCGGTCGAACTCGCCGAGGTGGTGGATGTCGCGCAGGTGCTCCTGGCGCGGGTCCTCGTAGGGCACGCAGAGGACCTTGTCGTCGCCGCCCTTCTCGTCCGTCATCCGGAACATGCCGATGGTGCGGCACCGGATCAGGCAGCCCGGGAAGGTGGGCTCGGGGACCAGCACGAGCGCGTCCAGCGGGTCGCCGTCCTCGCCCAGCGTCCCCTCGATGAAGCCGTAGTCGGCCGGGTACTGCGTGGAGGTGAAGAGGGTGCGGTCCAGCCGGATGCGGCCGGTCGCGTGGTCGACCTCGTACTTGTTGCGGTGACCCTTGGGGATCTCAACCGTCACGTCGAAATCCATCTGCACGCTCCCTCGTTTGCCCACGCTGGCCAACGGAAACCAGCGGCACGCCGCTCCCGCACGGTGAATGCCCACCCGCGGGCTCCGGCCGCCGCATAGTGTTCGGACCGAAGTAGTGTCACCCAAGCAGATTTTCGCGGGGCGAGGAGGGGGCCGTGGGGAGGGAAGATTCACACTACCGCCCGGATGCCGGTGCTGGACGGGGTACCGGGGGATCTGCTTCCGGCGGGGCGACCGGGCGGTTCCCGGTGCCCGACGCCCACCTTCCGCGCCCGCCCGCGTCCCCGGGCGACCGCGACCTGACACCCGGCCCGCCCCCGGGCAGCGGCGTCCCGGCCGGCAGCGGCGTTCCGGCCGGTGCCGGCGTCCCGACCGGCAACGGCGGCTGGGCCGGCCCGACCGGCCAGGAACCCCGGCTGCCGGCGACCGACCTCTGGGGCGCCGCCGCGACCCGGCCCGCCGGTGGGCCGACCGACCCGGGCGCCCCGGGCCCTGCCGGGTCGCCCGCGCCGGCCCCCCGCCGCCGCCGGACCCTGCCCGTCGTGCTGGCCGCGGTGCTCGTGCTGGTGCTGGCCGCCGTCGGGATCGCCGTGGTCCGCCCGGGACCGGTGGCGGACTGGCTGGGCGACGAGCCCGCCGGCCGGGGGACCGCCGCGACGGCGGCGGAACCGGCGCCCGTGGCGGTGCTGGCCGGCGCGGACGCGAACGCGCCGATGCCCACCCCCGAGGGCGTACGCGCCGCGCTCGCCCCGCTCGTCGGCGTGCCCGCCCTCGGCGACCGGGTGCACGTGTCGGTGGCCGACGTGGCCACCGGCCAGCCGCTCTTCGGCCGGGGCGAGGACGACGGCACGGTGCCCGCCTCGGTGACCAAGCTGGTCACCGGGGTCACGGTGCTCGCCGCGCGCGGTCCGGCGTACCGCATCCCGACCCGGGCGGTGGCCGGCGCGACCCCGGGCGAGGTGGTGATCGTCGGCGGCGGCGACCCCACGCTGGCGGTCGACAAGAAGGGCTTCTATCCGGGCGCGGCCCGCCTGGACGACCTGGCCGGCCAGGTACGCGACGCCCTCGGCGGCACGAAGCCGACGAAGGTGACGGTCGACTCGTCGCTCTACTCCGGCCCGGTCTTCGAGCCGGGTTGGGACGACGACATCCCCACCGGCGGCTACGGCGGCGCGATCACGGCGCTGATGACCGACGGGGCCCGCAGCGACGTGAGCCGTGCCAAGAAGGACGAGGCGGCCGGCAACCACTGGGCCGAGCGGGTGTCCCAGCCCGACCTGGCGGCCGGCCGGGCCTTCGCCCGGCTGCTCGGCGTGCCGGCCGGCGCGGTCGCGCGTGGCACCGCCCCCGCCGCCGCTGGTGCCGCCACCCCGGGGCCCGGCGCCGAGCTGGGCAGGGTCGAGTCGCTGCCGATGGTCCGGCTGGTCGACATCATGATCAGTGACAGCGACAACATCGTCGCCGAGGCGCTGGCCCGGCAGGTCGCGCTGGCCCGCGACCAGCCCGCCTCGTTCGTCGGGGCCGGCGCGGCGATGGACGCGGTGGCCGGTGAGCTGGGTCTCCCCGCCGACGAACTCACCCTCGCCGACGGCAGCGGCCTGTCGCGCAGCAACCGGATCAGCCCCTCGCTGCTCACCGACCTGATCGCGCTCGCCGGCGACGGCAGCCGCTCCGAGCTGGCCGCGATCTTCGGCGGTCTGCCCGTCGCCGACTGGTCCGGCACCCTCGCCGACCGGTACGGGACGGCGGCGACGAAGGCCGGCGCCGGGGTGGTCCGGGCCAAGACCGGCACGTTGACCAAGGTGCACGCCGTCGCCGGCGTGGTCAGCACGGCCGACGGGCGGCTGCTCACCTTCGCGGTGCTCACCGACGCGGTGCCCCCGGACGGGCTGACGGCCGCCCGGGGCGCGCTGGACCGGATCGGCGCCGCGCTGGCCGGCTGCGGCTGCCGCTGACCGGCGTCATTCGGAACCGGTCGCGCGGGACCGGCGTCGGGGGCGGGACCCGGCATCGGGGGCGGGACCAACGTCGCGCGGGGCCGGCGCCTGGCGGGACCGGCGCCTGGCGGGACGGCCGTCGATCGCCCGGCGCGAGCCCGGGTCGGGGTGTCGCGGCGCGGGTACGGTGGGGTGCATGGCGCAGTTCGTGGACTGGGATCTGGCCGCCGCGACCGCGGGGGCGCTGAGCAAGTCGGGCCCCCGGGTGTCGTACACCGAGGCCACCGACGTGGTCGGTGACCTGCGGCGGTTGACCGACGAGGCGGCGGGGCACGTCGCGGACTACACGGGCCTCCGCTCGCAGGTGTCCCACCCGCCCGTGCGGGTGGTCGACCGGCGGGACTGGGCGGCGACCAACATCGCCGGGCTGCGCGAGGTGATCACCCCGCTGGTCGGCCGGCTCACCAAGGACAAGCAGCCGAGCGCGCTGACCGAGGCGATCGGCTCCCGGGTCACCGGTGTGCAGGCCGGCACCGTGCTGGCCTACCTCTCCGGTCGGGTCCTCGGCCAGTACGAGGTCTTCTCCGCCGACCCGGGGCAGCTGCTGCTGGTCGCGCCGAACATCGTCGAGGTGGAGCGCAAGCTGCAGGCCGACCCGCGGGACTTCCGGCTCTGGGTCTGCCTGCACGAGGTGACCCACCGCACCCAGTTCACCGCCGTGCCGTGGATGCGGGCGTACTTCCTCAGCGAGGTGCAGGCCTTCGTGGACGCGTCGTCCAGCGGCGGCGAGCACCTGCTGGAGCGGCTGCGCCGGGGCGTGGCCACCCTCTCGGACGCGGTGAAGGACCCGGACAGCCGCACCAGCGTGCTGGACATCGTCCAGACCCCGGCGCAGCGGGCCGTGCTGGACCGGATCACCGCGCTGATGACCCTGCTCGAGGGGCACGCCGAGTTCGTCATGGACGGCGTCGGCCCGCAGGTGGTCCCGAGCGTCGACCGGATCCGGGCGGCGTTCAACCGGCGCCGGGAGGCCGGCAACCCGCTGGAGAAGGCGATCCGCCGGCTGCTCGGCATCGAGGTCAAGATGCGCCAGTACGCCGAGGGCCGCAAGTTCGTGCACGGCGTGGTCGACCGGGTCGGCATGGAGGGCTTCAACAAGATCTTCGGCTCGCCGCTCACCCTGCCCCGGCTGGAGGAGCTCGGCGACCCGGACGCCTGGGTGGCGCGGGTGCACGGGCCGGTCGGCCCGGCCCCGACCGCCGGCTGACCGCACGCCCGTGGCCGCGCTCGCCCCGCCGGTGGCAGCGATCCGGGTGGCGGTCCGCCGCGCGCTGGCCGACCTGCCGCCCGGGGGGCCGGTGCTGGTCGCCTGCTCGGGCGGCGCGGACTCGCTCGCGCTGGCCGCCGCCACCGCGTTCGTGGCCCCCCGGCTGGGCCGCGCCGCCGGCCTGGTGACCGTCGACCACGGCCTCCAGGATGGGTCGGCGCAGCGGGCGGCGGCGGTGGTGGCGTGGGCCCGCGGGATCGGCCTGGCGCCGGTCGAGTCGGTGCGGGTCGAGGTGACCGGGCGACCGGGCGGGCCCGAGGCCGCCGCCCGCGAGGCCCGCTACCGGGCGCTCGCCGACGTGGCCGACCGGCTCGGGGCGGCGGCCCTGCTCACCGGGCACACCCGCGACGACCAGGCGGAGACCGTGCTGCTCGCGCTCGCCCGGGGCGCCGGCCCGCGCGGCCTGGCCGGGATGCCCGCCCGACGGGACCTCGACGGGGTGCCGCTGCTGCGCCCGCTGCTGGAGGTCGGCCGGGAGCAGACCCGCACGGCGTGCGCGGTGCTCGGGCTGAGCCCCTGGGAGGACCCGCACAACGCCGACCCGTCGTACGCCCGGGCCCGGGTCCGCACCGACCTGCTGCCCGCCCTGGTCCGCGCGCTCGGGCCGGGGGTGCTGGACAACCTGGCGCGGACCGCCCGGCTGGTGGCGGCGGACAACGCCGTCCTCGACGAGCTGGCCGCCACCGCGCTGGTCGACGTCCGCCACCCCGCCGGCGGGCTCGCGGTGCGGGCGCTGGCCGACCTCCCGCCCGCGGTGCGCGGCCGGGTGCTGCACGCCTGGGCCCGGGAGCTGGGCGCCCCGCCCGCCGCCCTGTCGCACCGGCACGTGACCGCCCTGGACACGCTGGTCACCGGCTGGCGGGGGCAGGGGGCGGCGCACCTGCCGGGCGGGCTGCGGGTGCTCCGCCGCGACGGCCGGCTCACCGCCATCGGCCCCCGCTGATCCGCTGCGCCGAGAAGCCGGAGCCCGGTTCCGGGGCCGCGGGATCCGCCGGGAGGCGGTAGACATGGCGCATGGCGTACCCCCGACAGCCGCTCTACGCGCCGCACGGCGCGGTGGCGACGAGCCAGCCGCTGGCTGCGGCCGCCGGCCTGGCCGTGCTGCGACGCGGCGGCAACGCCGTCGACGCGGCGCTGGCCACCGCGATCACCCTGACCGTGGTGCAGCCGCCGTCCAACGACATCGGCGGCGATCTGTTCGCGATCGTCTGGGACGGCGAGCGGCTGCACGGCCTCAACGCCTCCGGCCGGTCCCCGGCGGCCCTGACCCGCGAGCTGGTGCTCGCCGCGACCGGGGGGCACGGCGCGGCGCCGGTCGACGCCCTGGGCGGCGCGCAGCGGGCGGGCCCGGCGATGCCCGCCCGGGGTTGGCTGCCGGTGACCGTGCCCGGCGCGCCGGCCGGCTGGCGCGACCTGCACGACCGGTTCGGCTCGCTGCCCTTCGCCGATCTCTTCGCCGACGCGATCGGCTACGCCGAGCACGGTCACCCGGTCTCCCCGGGCGTGGCGGGGATCTGGTCCCGGGCGCTCGCCGCGCCCGGCCCGACCGGCGCGGAGTTCGCCGAGTTCGACCGGCTGTTCGCGCCCGGCGGCCGGGCGCCCCGGGCCGGGGAGCGGTGGCGCAACCCGGACGCGGCGAAGACCCTGCGGCTGATCGCCGACACCGGGGCGGAGGACTTCTACCGGGGCGGGATCGCGGCGGCGCTGGCCGCGCACGCGGCCCGCACCGGCGGCCTCCTCACCGGCGACGACCTGGCCCGGCACACCTCGACCTGGGTGACTCCGGTGGCCGCCCCCTACCGGGGCCACGAGGTCTGGGAGCTGCCGCCCAACGGGCAGGGCCTGGCGGCGCTGCTGGCGCTGCACATCCTGGACGGGGCGGACCTCGCCGGGCTGCCGCTCGCCGAGCGGCTGCACCGGCAGATCGAGGCGATGAAGCTCGGCTTCGCCGACGCACACGCCCACGTCGCCGACCCGGAGCGGGTGCCGGTGCCGACGGAGGCGCTGCTCTCGCCGGAGTACGCGGTGGCCCGCCGCGCGCTGATCACCGAGCGGGCCGGGGAGCCGACCGCCGGCGACCCGGAGCGCGGCGGCACGGTCTACCTCTGCACCGCCGACGCCGACGGCATGATGGTCAGCCTGATCCAGTCGACCTACCTGGCCTTCGGCTCCCGCGTGGTGCTGCCCGGGCACGGCTTCGCCCTGCAGAACCGGGGGCTCGGGTTCCGCCTCGACCCCGCCCACCCCAACGCGGTGGGGCCGGCCAAGCGGCCCTACCACACCATCATCCCCGGCTTCCTCACCCGCGACGGGCGGCCCGTGGGCCCGTTCGGGGTGATGGGCGGGCACATGCAGCCGCAGGGACACGTGCAGCTGGTCTCGGCGACCCTGGACGGCGGGCTCGACCCGCAGGCGGCGCTGGACGCGCCGCGCTGGTACTGGCACGCCGGCCGGTCGGTGCTGGTCGAGCCGGAGCTGGTCGCCACCGCCGAGGGGCGGGCCGCGGTCGCCGAGCTTCGGGCCCGGGGCCACGAGATCGCCGTCGCGGAGGAGCCGGCGGTCTTCGGGCACGGGCAGGCGATCTGGCGGCTGCCGGACGGCGGTTACGTCGTCGGCTCGGAACCACGGGTGGGCGGTGGGATGGGCGGCTGGTGACCGGGGCGCCGCCGCCGACCGCCGTCGGCCCGGGCCTCAGGCCTCCACCCGGTCGCGGAAGGTGCTCCGGTAGGTGTGCGGGGTGGCGCCGACCCGGCGGGCGAAGTGGTGCCGCAGCGCCGCCGAGTCGCCGAAGCCGGCCCGGTCGGCGACGGCCTCGACGCTGAGCCCGGTCTCCTCCAGCAGCCGCCGGGCCAGCAGCACCCGCTGGTTGGTCAGCCAGTCGTGCGGGGTGGTGCCGGTCTCGGCGCGGAACCGCCGGGCGAACGTGCGCGGGGACATCTCCGCCCGGGCGGCCAGCTCGTCGACGGTGACCGGGCGGTCCAGGTGCCCCATCAGCCACTCCAGCACCGGCTCCAGGGTCGGCGCCTCGGGGGTCTTGGGGATGGGCGCCTCGACGTACTGCGCCTGCCCGCCGTCGCGGTGCGGGGGGACGACCATCCGGCGGGCCAGCCGGGTGGCCGTCGCCGAGCCGTGCTCCTGGCGGATCAGGTGCAGGCAGGCGTCGATGCCGGCCGCCGTGCCGGCGCTGGTGAGCAGCCGGTCGTCCTGCACGTAGAGCGAGTTGCACCGGACCCTGGCGGTCGGGTGGCGGCGTTGCAGCTCGTCGACGTACCGCCAGTGGGTGGTGCAGTCCCGGCCGTCGAGCAGGCCGGCCTCGCCCAGCACGAACGCGCCGGAGCAGACGCTGAACACGTACGCCCCCCGGTCGGCGGCGCGGCGCAGCGCGGCGAGCACCGTGGCCGGCACGACGGTGCCGTGGTGGGCCGGGACGGCGACCAGGTCGGCCTCCTCCATCGGGCCGAGGTCGGCGTGCGGGGTCAGGTGGAAGCCCGACGAAGTGCGGACCGGGGCCCCGTCGGGGCTGCACACGTGGAAGCGGTAGTCGGGGAACCCGTCGGCGGTGCGGTCGGTCCCGAAGACCTCGGCGAGGACCCCGAGTTCGAACGTGGCGACCTGGTCCAGGGCGAGGACGGCGACCGATCTGAGCATGTGACGAGGGTAACCGTGCGGGTGGCAGGAAATCGAGGGGACGTGGCATTCCTGCCACTGTCCGGGCGGGGGCGGTCGACGGAAACTGGTTCCAGTCCGGTGCGCACCGGCGGCGAAAACGACAGCAACCATGCGAAAGCGAGCGCCGCCATGGAGATCCTGCTCTTCCTGTTCTTCTTCGTCGTCCTCGCCCTGGCCTCGGCCGCCGGCCTCACCGCCGACAGCCGGGACTCGGCCGACTGGAAGCCGTCCGACGACGGCCGCCGCTGGCGGTCGCGGGCCTGCTGAGGTGATTGGTCCTCGATGCGAGGTCCATCCGGGGTGGGACCGCGCCCAAAAGGGGCGGCCCCGCCGACGGAGGCCATCCGGCGTACGGCAGGCTAGGAGCCATGGCTGACGGCTCCTGGTACGACGCCGACATCGACCACGTGATCATCTCCGAGGCGCAGATCCGCGAGAAGACCGCGGAACTCGCCAAGCAGGTCTCGGCGGACTACGCCGACGTCGATGACGGGCTCCTGCTGGTCTGCGTCCTCAAGGGCGCGGTGATGTTCATGGCCGACTTCGCCCGGGCGCTGGGCCGCAGCGGGCCGCCCGCCGAGCTGGACTTCATGGCCATCTCCTCCTACGGCCAGGGCACCACCTCCTCCGGCGTGGTCCGCATCCTCAAGGACCTGGACCGGGACATCGCCGGCCGGCACGTGGTCGTGGTCGAGGACATCGTCGACTCCGGCCTGACCCTCTCCTGGCTGCTGCGCTACCTGGAGTCCCGCTCGGCCGCGAGCGTCGAGGTGGTCGCGCTGTTCCGCAAGCCCGACGCGGTCAAGGTGCCCGTCCCGGTGAAGTACGTCGGCTTCGACATCCCGACCGAGTTCGTCGTGGGCTACGGCCTCGACTTCGGCGAGCGCTACCGCGAGCTGCCCTACGTCGGCGTGCTCAAGCCCGAGGTGTACGCCCGGACCTGAGCCGCCCTCGCCCCTGGCCTGAGCCCTTCTCGCATCGGCGTCCATCGAGCGGACGTTCAGCGGGTTCTCAGCGAACCGGACTACGGTGCAGGCCGGTGGCGTGGAGGCACCCTCCATGCCCGACCCCCTCGAACCGCGGGAACCGGCGGTCGGGAGGGCGGGCGCGGAGCTCCCGTCACGTCGGTTGGACCCGGTTCGCCCTACGCGTAATTTGTTGGCTTGCAGGCGCGTTCCGCGCACGCACGATGTTCGGATCGTGCGCGATCGCGGGGCTCGCAAGCTCGCTCGGTGCGCGCACAGCTGTTCTCCTTGTGCGCGACTGCGGGGCTCGCAAGCTCACTCCTCGCGTGCACGGTGTACCGTCGAATGACCGCGGCGCGGCAGTTTCGCGCCTCGGGGTCGAGCCGGCCCGCACGGCGGCTCGAGCCGCCGCCGCAGGCGGCGACACCATCAGACGGTCAGGACGTCGATCAGGAGGATGCGGGCGCCTCGGCGCTCGACAACAGCATGGAACGTACGCGTTTCTTCCGCCGACCGGTGGTCTGGATCATCCTGGTCATCCTCGGCGCCGTTGTGCTCAGTCAACTTTTCACCGCTGGTCCCAGCTACCACCGGGTGGACACTTCCGTTGCGCTCGACCAGCTCAACACCGGCCAGCCCAAGATCGACAAGGTCGTCTTCCAGGACAAGGAACAGACGATCCAGCTCGACCTGGCCGAGAAGGTCAAGTTCGGTGACACCACCACCGACCGGATCGAGGCGCAGTTCCCCTACGAGGTCGGCAACGAGGTCTGGAACGAGGTCCTCGAGGCCAAGGCCAACAACCGGGTCACCGGTCCGGCCGACGCCAAGGTGTCGTCCGACAGCATCTGGGTGAGCCTGCTGGTCAACCTGCTCCCGATCGCCCTGCTGGTGCTCCTGCTGCTCTTCTTCATGTCGCAGATGCAGGGCGGCGGCTCCCGGGTGCTCAACTTCGGCAAGTCCAAGGCGAAGATGATCACCAAGGACACGCCGAAGACCACGTTCGCGGACGTGGCCGGCGCCGAGGAGGCCGTCGAGGAGCTGCACGAGATCAAGGACTTCCTGCAGAACCCGGCGAAGTACCAGGCCCTGGGCGCCAAGATCCCGAAGGGCGTGCTGCTCTTCGGCCCGCCCGGCACCGGTAAGACGCTGCTGGCCCGCGCCGTCGCCGGCGAGGCCGGGGTGCCCTTCTACTCGATCTCCGGCTCGGACTTCGTGGAGATGTTCGTCGGTGTCGGCGCCAGCCGGGTCCGCGACCTCTTCGAGCAGGCCAAGGCGAACGCCCCGGCCATCGTCTTCGTCGACGAGATCGACGCCGTCGGCCGCCACCGCGGCGCCGGCATGGGCGGCGGTCACGACGAGCGCGAGCAGACGCTCAACCAGCTGCTCGTCGAGATGGACGGCTTCGACACCAAGGGCGGGGTCATCCTGATCGCCGCCACCAACCGGCCGGACATCCTCGACCCGGCGCTGCTGCGTCCGGGCCGCTTCGACCGGCAGATCCCGGTGGACGCCCCGGACATGGAGGGCCGCAAGGCGATCCTGCGGGTGCACGCCAAGGGCAAGCCGTTCACCCCCGACGTCGACCTCGACTCGGTGGCCCGGCGCACCCCGGGCTTCAGCGGCGCCGACCTGGCCAACGTGATCAACGAGTCCGCGCTGCTCACCGCCCGCAAGGACCAGCGGGCGATCACCAACGACTCCCTGGAGGAGTCGATCGACCGGGTGATCGCCGGTCCGCAGCGCCGGACCCGCGTGATGAGCGACCAGGAGAAGAAGATCACCGCGTACCACGAGGGTGGGCACGCGCTGGTCGCCTGGGCGCTGCCGCACGCCGCGCCGGTGCACAAGGTGACGATCCTGTCCCGCGGTCGGTCGCTCGGCCACACCCTGGTCCTCCCCACCGAGGACAAGTACACCCAGACCCGCGCCGAGATGGTCGACACCCTGGCATACGCGCTGGGTGGCCGGGCCGCCGAGGAACTGGTCTTCCACGAGCCGACCACCGGCGCCGGCAACGACATCGAGAAGGCCACCCAGCTGGCCCGCGCGATGATCACGCAGTACGGCATGAGCTCCAAGCTCGGCGCGATCAAGTACGGCACCAGCGGCGACGAGCCGTTCCTCGGCCGCAACATGGGCCACGAGCGGGACTACTCCGACGCCGTCGCCGCCGAGATCGACGGCGAGATGCGGGCGCTGATCGAGCTGGCCCACGACGAGGCCTGGGAGATCCTGGTGGAATACCGGGACGTCCTGGACAACATCGTGCTGGAGCTGATGGAGAAGGAGACCCTCTCCACCGCCGACATGGCCCGGATCTGCGCCCGGGTGGCCAAGCGGCCGCCGATGGCGCCGTACAACGGCTTCGGCAAGCGCCAGCCCTCCACCGAGCCGCCGGTGCTCACGCCGGCGGAGAAGGACGCGCTCAAGGTGCAGGCCCAGGCCGACGGCGCTCAGGCGACGGTGGGCGGCGGCACCTCGAACAACTCCAACAACTCGGACGGTACGCACTGAGCACCGACCCGACGGCCAGTTCCCGGGAGCACCGGGAACTGGCCGTCTCCGCGACCGAGCCCGACGGCGACGACACCCTCGACTACGTCGCCGCGCGCCTGATCAGCGGCAGGCTCACCGGTCGGCCCGTCGAGGAAACCATGGACCTCGGGCGGATCGAGAAGGCGGTCCGCGAGATCCTGATCGCCGTCGGGGAGGACCCGGACCGCGACGGGCTCCAGCAGACCCCGGCCCGGGTGGCCCGCGCGTACGCCGAACTCTTCGCCGGCCTACGGGTCGACCCGGCCCAGGTGCTCAGCACCACCTTCGAGGCCAACCACGAGGAGCTGGTGCTCGTCCGGGACATCGACGTGATGAGCCTCTGCGAGCACCACCTGCTGCCGTTCCGGGGCAGCGCCCACATCGGCTACATCCCGGGGCCGGACGGCCGGATCACCGGCCTGTCCAAGCTGGCCCGGCTGGTCGAGGTCTTTGCCCGCCGGCCGCAGGTGCAGGAGCGGCTCACCTCGCAGATCGCCGACCTGCTGATGGAGCGGCTCGCGCCGCGCGGCGTGGTGGTGGTGCTCGAATGCGAGCACATGTGCATGGCGATGCGCGGCATCCAGAAGTCGGGCGCCAAGACCATCACCTCGGCCGTGCGGGGCACCCTCCAGCGTGACGCCAAGTCGCGCGCCGAGGCGATGGCGCTGATCATCCCCCGCTGACCGCGACAGACCGGCCGGCCGCCCCGCACCCGGGTCGGCCGGCCGTCGCGCGTCCGTGCCGAGGTTCGCCACCGGAACCCGGACGGCGGCGTCCAGCCGGCCGTCGCGCGTCAGCGCGGGCGAGGATCGCAACCGGGACCCGGACGGCGACATCGAGCCGGCCGACGTGGGCGGCGCGGCGGGGCTCAGCCCGCCAGCATCGCGAGCAACAGTGCCGCGCTGACCAGCACCGCCGGGACCAGGCACACCAGTGCGCCGAGCCGGGCCGTGCGCTGCACCCGGCCGCCCTCCGGCGGCGGGAAGAGCCGCCCGACGCCGATCCAGCCCGCCACGAACGCCACCGCCGGCATCGGCAGCCCGCAGACCAGCGCGGCCACGCTCGCCGCCCCGGTGCCGGTCGCCACGAACAACGCCAGCTGGATCGCCGGCACCAGCAGCGCCAGCGGCGCGTACACCAACAGGTTCCGCAGGCGCGGCGGCCAGCCGGCCAGGCGGGGCAGCCCACGCGCGGAGAGCGTCGCGTCCGCGGCGTCCGCCCGGCCCCGGGCGGCGCGCAGCGCGGCCAGCACCGCCGCCGGCCCGCCCGCCATCGACCGGGCCGCCTCGGTCACCTCCGGCGGCGTCGGGACCAGCGAGATCGGCGGTACGCCCCGCTCGCGCAGCCGGGCCTCCTGCGACGCCAGCCGGGTGCGTACGGCGGTCAGCTCCTCGCGGGCGGCCTGCACCGACCGGGCCTGCTCGCCGGCGGCGGTGGCCGCGTCACGGCGTATCCCGTCGAGCTGGCGGGCGGCGGCGAGGTACTCGGTCCACGCGACGGACACCGCGTCGACGGTGCTCGCCTGCCCGGCCGCGTCGGTGCGTTCCGATGCCGGGTCGGCGCCGGAACGCTGCCGCCCCGGCACGGCGTACCCCGCCGTGGTCCGTGCCTCGCCGCGGGTCATACCGCCTCCCCCTCCTCGGCGAACGGGACCAGCACGGTGCCCTGCTCGCCAGGGCCGTCCCAGAGCACCGCCCGGCCGGGGCGGGGCCGCCACTGCACCTGCCGGCCGAAGACCGACGCGAGCTGCGCGCCCGGCAGGTCGACCACGGCCACGGCGGCGAGCTTCTCCACCTCGCCCTCCGGTTCCAGCAGCGCCGCGAACGACGGCACCGTCCGCCAGCGGCCCAGCAGGTGCCGGCCGGCGGGCGGTCCCTCCCGCAGCAGCGCGCGCAGCCGCTCCGGGGGCAGTTGCTCCGGTGTCGGCACGTCCAGCCCGAAGACCACGAGGTAGGCCGGCACGGGATCGTCCACGGCGGCGAGCAGACCGGCGAGGTCCACGGTGTCCACCGGGTGCCGCCCGGCCAGCTCGGCCGCCAACGCCTCGACCACCGGCCGGCAGTCCTCGTCCGGCGCGGCGAGCACGAAGCGGGCGGTCCCCGGCTCGTGGTGCGCCGCGGTGCTGCGCGCGGCGGTGGCCAGCAGCCGGGCCGCCTCCGGGGCGGGACCGAGCACGGCCAGATTCCGCCCCGGGGCCGGCCCGAGCGGCACCGCCACGGTCGTCCGGGGTACGTCCACCGCCCGGCCCAGCAGGGCGGCGGGGCCGGGTGCCTGCCCGGCCAGCGCGGCCCGGTGCCGGGGATCGTTGCGCAGCAGCGGGCGGGCGTAACCGGCGAAGACCACCGGTGGGGTGGCCCCCTCCGGGCGGGCCGACCACAGCCGGTGCCGTAGCTCCTCCACCGTGTCGGGATGGTCCTGCGGGTCCGGGAACCGGACCATCCGCTCGTGCCCCCGGATCGCGCCCCGGGGCCCGCCGAGCCCGCCGGCGGTGTTCACCACCGCGCTGCCCACCGGCAGCCCGGCGGCAGAGTCGTTCGTCGGCTCCAGCACGGCGCCCCCGCCGGGCAGCGCCACGCGCACCGGGAACTGCCCCAGCACCGAGTCCCGGTCCGTACGCGAGCCCAACCCCAGGTCGCCCTCGCCGGCCAGCACCAGGTGCACCCCGTACGCGCGCCCGGTGCGGGCCAGCGCGTCCAGTCGGGCGGCGGCGTCGGCGGCCAGCCGGTCCCGCTCGGCGAAGAGCAGCGGGAGGTTGTCGAGCACGCAGACGACCCGGGGCATGGCGCGGTGCTGCCGCAGCTCGGCGAAGCGCTGCCCGCCGGCCCGGCCGCCCGCCTCCTCGCGCCGCCGCACCTCCGCCACCAGCTCGTCGAGCAGGCTCAACACGTACTCCCGGTCGGCGGCCATCGCGGCGGCCCGGACCTGCGGGATCCACGACCGGTCCCGCTCGGTCTGGAGGAACTCCACGAAGGACTCGGCGTCGGCGAGATCCGCCAGGTAGAGAGCCAGTTCCTCGGGGCCGTACCGGGCGGTCAGGCCGAGCAACGCGGTGGTGAGGAAGGTGGACCGGCCCGCGCCCGACCGGCCGCTGACCAGCCAGTGCGGCGTCAGCTCCGTGAAGCCGAGCGACACCGGGCGGCCCCCGGCGTCCCCGACGGTCGTGGTCAGCCCGCCCACTGCGCTCGCCGTCCACAGCTCCTCGTCGGCCGCCGGTAGCAGATCGGTCAGCGCCAGCCGGGAGCCCGCCTCCACCTGCGCGGCCAGTCGGCGGCACACCGCGTCGACGAGTTCGGCCGGCGGGTCCGCCTCGATGAAGACCGGCGAGTTCAGCCCGCCCGGAGGGTCGGCGCCCGGGCCGGCGAACGAGCCGCCGGGCGGGTCGCCCAGCAGCGCGTACGCGGTGCGGACCGCCAGCGTCGTCGCCTGCGGCAGCGGCTCCCGGCCGCCCGCCGGGGGCCAGCCCGCGACGACGAGGTGCAGGCCGGCGGACCGGCCCGGCTCGGCCAGGGCCTCGATCCGGGCCAGGTCGGTCGGTCCGGCCGACTCGGGCAGAGCGGCGATCACCAGCAGCAGCGTCCGATCGTGCCGGCGCCGCCCGCTCGTCCCCGGGGCCACCCACTGCTCGGCCTCGGTGAGCACGGCCCGCAGGCCCGCCACGTCCACCGCCGGGGGCGGCAGCAGGCCCGCGTCCGCGAGCGGCGCGAACGGCGCGAGGGCCGTGCCGGTCGCGTCCACCGCGCGGACCAGCAACGCCCCGGCCGGGGTCGCCGCGAGCAGCCGCAGGAGTACGCCCCGCAGCAGCCCCGCCACCCGGGGATCCCGGGCGTCGACGTCCACCGACAGGTGCCCCGTGCCGATCAGCGGCACCAGGGCGGGGAACCGGGCGTCGTCCAGCGGCGCCGCCGTCCCGACCCGGACGAAGGGCGGCGGCCCCTCACCGGCCGGTGTGGTCGGTGCCGTCGTCTCCAGGGGAGCGCCCGCCCAGCCGGGGGCCAGCACCGCCGCCGCGGCCCGGAGGCGGTCGGCCAGTTCGTACTGGCGGCGCTGGTCGGCGGGGGCGGGCCGGGTGTCGTCGAGGACGCTGGCGGCGGCGGTCGCGGTGGCGGCGGCCCGCCTGTGCAGTGCGGCGGCGCGGTTGGTGCGTGCCTTCGGACCGGCCACCGCGTCCACCCCCTCTGCCCGAGGCTGGCAACCCCTCCCCGCGCAGAGACCGTAACCCAGTCGGGCCGACTCGTCCGGGATGCGCGGCGGCACTGCGTCGGGGATGTCGTGGATCTCACCGATGGGGAGTGGTCCGTCACGATCCGCTGGATCTGGGGCATTGGGTCTACCGCGCCCAGCCGCTAGCCTCAGGGGGTGGAATCAGTGCAGCCCCCCGCCGGTTCCCAGGTCTCCCGCGTACCGGCGCAACGGCCCCCCTCCGACCACCTGGCGCCGCCCTCGCCGGCCCCGGTGCCGGAGCGGCCACGGCGGCGGCTGCGCACCGTGCTCACCGTTGTCACCAGCGTCGTCGTGGCACTCTGCCTCGGCGGAGTAGCCGCCGGATACGTGCTCTACAACCGGGCCGCAAGCCCGGATCGTGGTTCTCCGGATGTTGCGGTCGTCAACTACCTGCAGGCCGCGCTTGTCTCGCGTGACCAGAACCGGGCGCTGCTCTTCACGTGTGATGGTCCGCTGCAGTCGATTGAGGATCTGCGAGCTCAGATTGAGCGACGCGAGCGAGAACTGGGTACGAGCTTTTCGATCAATGTCGAAAATGTCGTGGTGGTAATGAACGGGTCATCGACGGCCACGGTCACGGCGATCATCCGTCGTAGTGCTTCCGTTGACGGGGTGCAACAAAGCCTCACCGACCCGTGGCGTTTCGAGGCACGGGACAAAGATGGTTGGCGGGTCTGCGCCGGAGCACCAGCGAGCTGAGTCGTCATTCAATCCAGAGGAGATGCACCGGAACCTCCATCGTGGTCGGCGACTGGCCCCGCCAGGCCCAGCGGTACCAGTCCACCTCCGGTGTCACCCGGACGCAGATGTCGCCTTCCGCGCCGGAGTAGGTCTCCGTGACGGCCCGCAGGTCCCGGTGTTCGACGGAGTCCACGACGTGCACCACCCGGCGGCCTGTGACGGCGTCCGACTCGAACACCGGGGTCGGCATGCGGTGCGCCGGGGCGTCCAGGGAGACCAGGCGGACGCCCGTCTCGCGGTCCACCGACGCGTCCGGCCGCCGTGCCCCCACCGTCTCCACCCAGACCCGCTCGACCGGCACCAGCGGCGCGAAGACCTCCACCTGGTCGGATTCCGCGCGGTACCACTCGTGCTCGGGGATGACCGGCACGTAGGTCCGGCTGCCCTGCACCACCCGGTCGTCGGCGCGAAGGTCACCGCGCCAGCCGAGCCCGGGCAGGCCGACCAGCACGCGCCGCCCACGGAGCTCGACGCGGCCGGTGGCCGGCAGGATCTCGATCGGTCGGGGCGGCTGGGGCGCCCAGTCCGGATGGTTGGCGAACGGGTCGGGGAACGGCTCGTTCATGACGGCGAGCGTCTCATCCGACGCCCTTGAGCGGCGCGCCGCGCGACCGCATGAACGGCACCGGATCGATGGCGCCGCGGCTGCTCCGGTCCTCGTCCTCGTGTACCTCGAAGTGCAGGTGGGGGCCAGAGGAGTTGCCGCTGCTGCCCACTTCCCCGATGACCGCGCCGGCCTCGACGAGCTGGCCCACCTTGACCCGCGGCTTGCTCACCATGTGGCAGTAGCGGGTGATGAAGCCGCCGGCGTGCAGGACGTCGACGAACCAGCCGCAGCCCCCCTTGTTCGGCCAGCCGTCGACGTTGCACGTGAGCCGGTTCCGATTGTCCGGGTCGCAGCGGGACACCAGGACGCGTCCGGTGGCGGCGACCCGGATGTCGGTGCCCTTCGGGGCGGCGATGTCGACCCCGTTGTGCCCGGGTCGGCTCGCGGTGCGGAAGCCCGAGCCGACGCCGCCAGGTATGGGAGCCGTCCAGCCCGAGGCGGCGATCTGCCCTCCGGCGGCGCGATCGCACTCCCGCTTTCCGTCGACCAGCGCGATCCGAGCGGCCCCGCCGGCCAGCGCGTTGACGATCCGGGCGGCCACGTCCTCGTGCTTGGCGTACGCGTCGGGGAAGGCGCTGATCTGCACGGCCTGAGCGGCCCGGGTCAGCGGCATCGTCTCCCAGCCGGGCACCTTGACCAGCTTTTCGTAGAACTTCCGGGCGGCGTACTCCGGCCGCATTCGCTGCGACACGCTGCCCCAGCCGGCTCGCTGCTGGAAGAGACCGACGGAGTCGTGGTCAGCGCCGATGCCTTCATTGGGTAGGTTCTCGGACTCAGCGACCGTCCGGTTCGCCAGATTGAGAAGTCTCGACTCCTGCATGGCCGTCGCCACAGCGATCACCCATCCGCGGGGCGGCACCTTCATCTCCTGCCCCACCTTGATGATCCTCGCGGCGTTACGGAGCTGACGTTCGCCGTACTGAGATATCCGAGGCATGTCGCCCACAACGTTTACCTGGGAATCCTCCTTGCAATCCTGGCTGGCCAATGTCATGCCGGCGCCGGACTCGCCGCCCAGTTCCGTGAGGAAGAAGGCACCCGCGCCGCCGGTGCAGCAGAGCAGGGCGAGCGTCGCCGTCAACGCGGCGGCCAGCGCGCCGAGCCGGAGCTGCCGACGGCGGGGTCGGGTCTCGTCGCTCATTCCTGCTCCCAGTCCACCGCGTCCACCAGCCACCGCCCGTCGGGCGCCACCAGTTCGAGGCGGAGTCGTCCCGTGTCGAGCGGGACCAACACCTCGACGAAGTTCTCGGCCCGGGGCCGGAGCGTGACGTCGCCGTCCACCTGCCCGGCCGGTACCCCGGACGGGTCGGCGCCGGCCAGCTTGTCGGTCAGCGCCGGGGTCGACAGGGGCCGTAGGCCCTCCTGCCACCGCTCTGCCGTGATGCCTGGCTTGCCGAGCCAGGCGGCGACGAAGCGTTCGGCCGTCTGCTCCGGCGTGAGGTCGCCGGGGCGGGTGACCGGGGAGGGAGGAGCGCCTGTCGAGAACGCCCCGTCGTCACCGGCGGTCGGGGCGACCGTGGTGATCGGCCGGCTCGGGCGGTTGCTGAGCCCGGAGGTGGGATCGCCGGGACCGGACACCAGCCGTGCCGCTCCGATGATCCCGAACACGAGGACGGCGATGCCGACCGCGATGCCGATCCGGGATCGGAGCACCCGGGTGACCAGGAATTCGACCGCCCGTCGCACCGCACTCACCGAGCCTCGGTGCGGATCCGCGGAGTGGGCCGGTCAGGCTCACGTTCCACCGACCCGGGCCGGTAGATGACGAACGAGGGGTTCTCGTCCGGCACGTCCGGCTCCGTCCAGGTGGCCGGCTGCCGTCGCCGGGGTTTGGGCGCGACCGGGCGGGAGGTGCCCCGCTCCTCGGCCGGCGTCGCCTCCTCGGCGGCCTGCTCGCGGCCGTCGGGCCGCTGCCGCTCCTCCCCGCCGGTGGTGGCCGCCTGCCGCCCCTGCTGACCCGAACGCGCGTGCGCCGGATCCTCCCGCCTGGCCTCGGGCCGCAGGGTGGGCTGCTCCGCCACGACGCCACGACGCCGGCCCATCGCCGGCTCGGCCGTGCCGCCGGGTTCCGCGACGTCGAGTCGGGCGGCCGTGCGCATGTCCCGGAAGAAGCGTCGGTGCCACGAACCGGCCGAGCTGACCGCCTCGCTGCTGTCCTTGCCGCCGAGCTGGGTGATCCGCCGGTAGGGGCGCAGCAGCAGCCAGCCGACCACACCGCAGAGCCAGACCAGCACCACCTGGAGCCAGCCGGGCAGGGTCGGCGTGCTCATGATGAGGTCGACCGCGAAGAGATAGATGGCGGCACCGGTGCCGAAGATGGCGATGTTGAAGACGGCGGCGACCACCGCGTTCGCCAACCGCCGCAGCCCGGCGCTGGCCGGGCGCATCAGGCCCACGGTGCCGAGGATCGGCGCGGCGATCACCGCCCAGCGGAAGATCAGGAAGCCCAGCAGCACCAGCAGCGAGGCGGTCAGGTCGAACATCGCGAAGAGCACGGCGGCCAGCACCGCGATGAACCCGGCGCCCACCCGGTCCATGTCCCGGACGCCCTGGAGGTACTCGTACGCCTCCGGGTCCTCTTCCTTGATCTGCTCAGCCACCTTCATCCACTGCTGCTGCTTCGCCTCGATCGTGGCCTGACGCGTCGCCGGATTGGCGCGCATCGACTGCGCCTCTCCCCAGGTCAGCGACCGCGCGTCGTACAGAGCCGGGCCGTACTTCTTGGCGGTTTCGCTGTCCGCCGACCCAAGGACTCCCCGCAGCCAGTTCCGGTACAGCATGGATTCGGTAGCGGTGTCGCTGGCTCGGACGGCGGGTGGACGGTTGTCCTTACAGCGTTCCGGATTAGGGTCGATGCACCGACCTGGCGCAGGTTCCTTTACCTGTGGTCCGACCGCGTCGTGCACCACGCCCAGGGTGGTGACGAGGGTGCCGTCGGCGATGTTGGCCGACTTGACCGGCCAGGCGGCCAGGGCGGTCACCGCCACCATCACCAGCAGCGCCCAGCCCGCCGTGGTCATCGCGTTGCTCATGTCGGACTGGCGGGAGCGCCAGAGTAGGTACAGGCCGACCACGCAGAGCGTGACGATGCCGAAGACGCTGAACACCTTTTGGTAGACGGCCTTCGTCGCCTGGTCCACCAGCGGGTCGGCCCAGCCCCACATCGAGCGCGGATCCCAGGCACGTTCCCGCAGTGCGTTGGAAGCGCCGATCACCGCAGTGGCGATCATGAACTCGCCGTTGGCGACAGTGGTGGTGAACTTGTAGTCCGGGTGGAGCACGGTTGAGGCGCAACCGATGTCGTATGTCGTGTAGCTGTACCCGGCGTATCCGTAGAGGCTGTATCTGCCGGTGATGCCCGTGGAGGATTCCGGTGGAGAGCTGGCGAACCAGCCGGCCAGACCCGCATCAGGAGCTCCCGGCGTTGGTGGCTCAAGGCATTCCGCCCGGGCCGCAGATACTTCCTTGAGCTTGCCGACGCAGGTGCGGAAGTCGGCCTGCCACTCCGGGGTGGTGCAGAGGTCGGCCCTCGCCTGGGCCGTCAGCGGCGCGGGGGCGGCCGCTGTGGCGCCCACGGCCGGCCAGCCGATGGTGGCCCCGGCGAGTACGCCGAGCGCGAGCAGGAACGCCGCCAACCGTGCCCGGGCCCGCGCCATGTCACGCCTCCATGTTCGGCAGGATGGCCGGTAGCACCCCGGCCGCCGCGGCGATCGCGGCGGGGGTGGTGTCGAGGTGGTCCAGAAGCCCGTCGACGTACGAGACGTCGACCCGCACCTTCTGCACCCGGCCGTCGACGTCCCGCATGACGAACTCGCGGAAGCCGAGCCGGGTCGCGCTGGTGGCGTCGGCGGTGGAGAGGGAGGCGAGGGTCGCCTCGTAGCCGTCGTTGACTGGCACCCGCAGCAGGCGAAGCGCTTCGGAGGCGATCTCCGCGTCCTCGGCGATCCGGCCGACGAAGACGGTGGAGACCAGGTTCTGCACGTCGAGGCCGAGGATGTCGCGCGGGTTCTGCGAGGCCACCAGCGCGGCGAGGTTCCACTTGCGGGAGTCGCGCGCGAGCCGGACCAGGAAGGACCGCCCGGAGCGCCACCCCTCCATGAAGTGCGCCTCGTCCAGGCCGACCAGCTTCCGCGACGACATCGAGCCGCCGTAGCAACGGCGTACGGCGAGCCGGTGCGCGGTGTGCAGCATCGGCAGGGCCAGCGACTCCTCGGCGGACCAGTATTCCCGCTCGATCTTCAGGTCGGGCAGTCGCAGCCCGGCCATGGTGATCACGGTGAGCGCGGCGTCGGCGCCGAGCAGTCCCTCCGGCGGCCGGCCGAAGAAGAGCATGGCCAGCGGCATCTCGGCGGTGTCCAGCAGCAGGTTGGCCAGTTCCTTGCCGGCGTCGTCGTCGAGCTGGCTGAGGCACGCGACCACGTCGTCCAGGGTGGAGGTCTCCTCAGCCGGCACCTGGCGTACGGCGTGCCGGAAGAGGGTGGCGGTGGACGCCTCCCGGGCGACCTGCGGGGGCACCAGCATCATGCAGATGTCCTGCACCAGCATCCGCCGCTCGGCGCGCGCGTTGGAGACCGCGATCTCGAACTCCCGGTCACCCGAGGCTCCGGTGCCGAACTCGCTGCGCAGCGGCGTCGGGATGAGCGAGTAAGGGGCCAGGGTGCCGTGCTCGGAGCCGGTCAGGTTCAGCACCCGCGCGTACGGCCGCAGTTCCGGCATGGCGCAGAGCCGGGCGAGCGGGCCGGACGGGTCGAGCAGCGTTACCTGGACCCCGCGTCGGGCCGCGAGGTAGCCGAGCGCGCCGAGCAGGGTGGACTTGCCGCCGCCCGGCTCGGCGACGAAGACGGCGAGCCCGGAGCGTTCGCGTACCTCCATCGGGAAGTGCAGGTCGAGGAAGACCGGCCGGCGGCAGGTGCCGGCGGTGCGCCCGATGAGGTCGCCGCGCCGGTCGCCGACGGTGGAGGCGGCCTGGGGGAGCGCGGCGGCGAGCAGGTTGACCGGCATCCGCCGGACGTAGCCGGTGTTGGCGATCGGCTCGCCGGGAATGAACTCGCGGGCCAGCCAGTCCTGGTTCTTCGGGTGTTGCAGCGAGATCCGCAGCTCGCGGGAGTAGAGCTGGATCAGCCGGCGGGCCCGCTCCAGGCACTCCTCGCGGTTGCGACCGCCGACGGCGATGCGGTGCCAGCCGTGCGCGCGGGCGGAGTCGACGGGCAGCCCGGTGGTCATCTCGTCGCCGATCACCAGGGCCCGCTTGGCCAGCCGCTCCAGCTCGGGCGGGGCGTCGATGCCGTGTTCCGCGTAGTCGAGCTGCTGGGAGCGGATCATCCGCAGCCGGTGCTCCAGGTTACGGAAGGAGTCGCCCGAGCCGAGGATGTCGACGCGGGTGGAGAGCTCCATCGGCCACGGCAGCCGCTCGTGGAAGTGCAGCCAGGGCTCGTGCCGCTCGGGGATCTCCAGCGGCTCCATCCGGCCGACCGCCAGCACGGCGACGTGCCGTTCCTCGCCGGTCATCCGGTTGACCAGCTTGACGGTGGAGCCGTACGGGGTGCGGTAGCGCTCGACCTGCTCGGTGAGGGCGAGCAGGTCGCCGCGCTCCCACCGGCCGTCGGTGAGCGGGGAGAGCTGCCCGGGCGGCGCCATGCAGAGCGCCACCGAGCGGTAGAGCAGCCACTCCAGTTCCTGCGCGGTGACCCGCCGGCCACGCATGCCGAACGCGCCCAGCACCTCGTCGAACTGCTCGACGGTGCGGCCGAGCTTGCGGCGTTCGCCCTCGGCCACGCCCCGGCCGAAGGTGCGCAGCAGCCGCTCGGTGAGCGAGTCGCCGAGGGACCGCCGGGCGAAGGTGACGCCGAGGTAGGTCTGCCCCTCGGCGTGGTTGACCGAGAGCAGGTGCCGCTGCGCGGCCACCAGGTGGTCGCCCCAGCCGGCGGTGCCGGGGACGTCGGGCAGCGGGGCGTGGGTGTGCGCGTCGATGGTGCGGGCCCACTCGTCGGCCGGGAAGGGCCGGGTGGTGCGCCGCAGGTGCAGCCGGAAGCCGGCCAGCCCGGCGTACTGCTCGGAGATCGCCGAGAGCAGCGCCTCCCGTTCGGCGTCCGGCCGGAACGCCCAGCGCACCTCCGGCAGCCAGTACCAGGCGGTGACGGTGTTGGGGGTGAAGGTGAGGTGGCCGGCGATCTCGGTGATGGCCAGCTCGACCGCCGGGTCCCGGTCCCCGAACTTGATCTTCGGTGCCTTGACCCGGACGGGCTTGGTGGGCCGGTCGCGCCGGCCGGCGGAGCGTTGCCGCGGCGGCGCCACCTCCCGGCCGGCCCGTTCCGACGGGCGCTCCCCGCTGCGGCGGGACGCCGGCTCGGCCGCCGGGTCCGGCGCGGGCGGGTCGAGCGGTGCCGGCGGGAG
>NZ_JBFABB010000020.1:0-68863 GCF_040640035.1 Micromonospora sp. NPDC023633
AGACCCGCCGACGCCAACGCCTGCCGGATCACCCGCTGCTGCGACGGACCATTCGGCGCCGTCAAACCATTCGACGCGCCGTCCTGGTTCACGGCCGTGCCGCGCACCACCGCGAGGATCCGGCGCCCGTCGCGTTGCGCGTCCGACAACCGCTGCACCAGCAGCACGCCCACGCCCTCGGCGAGGGCCGTGCCGTCCGCCGCGTCGGCGAACGCCCGGCACCGGGCCACCGGCGACAGGTTGCCCTGCCGGGTGAAGTCGACGAACACCGCCGGGGTGGGCATCACCGTCACACCACCGGCCAGGGCGAGGTCGCACTCCCCGGACCGCAACGCCTGCACCGCCAGGTGCAACGCCACCAGCGACGACGAACACGCCGTGTCCACCGTCACCGCCGGCCCCTCGAAGCCGAACGAGTACGCCACCCGGCCCGAGGCGATGCTGCCCGCGTTTCCGAGACCCAGGTAGTCCTGCACGCCTGCCGGCGGGGTCTCCGGCGGGTGGGCGTACCCGCTGTGGGTCATGCCGGCGAAGACCCCGACGCGGGCGCCCTTCAGGCTGGTGGGGTCGATGCCCGCCGACTCGACCGCCTCCCACGACGTCTCCAACAGCAGCCGCTGCTGCGGGTCCATCGCGAGGGCCTCGCGCGGCGAGACCCCGAACAGCCGGGGGTCGAACTCGGCGGCGTCGGGCACGAAGCCGCCCTCGCGGACCGAGGAGGTGCCCGGCCGGGACCGCTCGGGGTCGTAGAGCGTGTCCAGGTCCCAGCCGCGGTCGGTGGGGAAGGAGGCGATGGCGTCGCCGCCGGCCGCGACGAGGTCCCACAGCTCCTCGGCCGTGCGTACCCCGCCCGGGAACCGGCAGCCCGTACCGACGATCGCGATCGGCTGCTGCGCCTCGGCCTCGACGTCCCGGAGCCGTTGCCGGGTCCGCCGCAGGTCTGCGGTGACTCTCTTCAGGTACTCCCGGAGCTTGTCTTCGGTGTCCATCAACCCAGCCCATCGCGATTCACGGCGGAGACTCGACGTAAGCGACGGTACGAATGCGCAGAAGTCTCAGGCGACACCTGTATCTGTCGTTCGGCTCGCTCGGCCGAGAGCCACGCAGATCCCCATCTGCGGGGAGAAGTTATTGGGTGCGTGCGAGCGCGGACAACCCCTAACCAGGCAACGGGCCAGCTAGGGGTGTCCGGTCCCGACCCGTCGCACTAGCGTCGCCTCGACCGGGTCTGTGTCGATCCGGTCGGGAACCGCAGTCGCCGGAAGGACCGCCAAGGATGACCACGCCAGATACCGACAACGGCTTGTGGGTGCGACGCTTCCACCCGGCTCCGGGTGGCGCGAGGCGGTTGGTGTGCCTGCCCCACGCCGGCGGGTCGGCCAGCTTCTACTTTCCCGTCTCCCGCAGCCTCTCCCCCGGCGTCGAGGTGCTGTCGATCCAGTACCCGGGACGGCAGGACCGCCGCCACGAGAAGTGCATCGGTGACATCCACCAGCTCGCGCGGGAGGTCTTCACCGTGCTGCGGCCCTGGCTGGACGAGCCGGTAGCCATCTTCGGGCACAGCATGGGGGCCAGCGTCGGGTTCGAGCTCGCCCGGCTGATCGAGCAGGACGGTGGTACGGCGGCGCACCTGTTCGCGTCCGGCCGCCGGGCGCCGTCCCAGGCACGGCACGAGACGGTGCACCTGCTCGACGACGAGGGCCTGCTGGCCGACGTCCGGAAGCTGAGCGGCACCAACTCCGCCATCCTCGGGGACCCGGAGATGCTGCGGGCCGCGTTGCCGGCAATCCGCAGTGACTACCGCGCCGCGGAGACCTACTCCTACCGGCCGGGTCCGCCGCTGAGCTGCCCGATCACCGTCTTCACCGGCGACGACGACCCGAAGACGACGGTCGAGGAGGCCCGGGCCTGGTCGACCCACACCACCGGAGCGTTCGACCTGAAGGTCTACCCGGGCGGGCACTTCTTCCTGGCCGAGCACCAGCCGGCGGTCCTGCGGGCCATCTCGACGGCCCTGGGTGCGACGCCGGCCATCTGATACGCACGGCCGAGGGGCCCGTCCACCGGTGTCACGACCGGTCGGCGGGCCCCTCGTCCATGCGGGGGCGTCACCGCTTGTGGCCGACCGCGATCACGTAGTCGAGCTGCGCCAGCTCGCGCTTCATGAGGTTCTGGTTCTTCCAGTGCGCGGCCATGCTCTTGCGCACGGCGGGCTTGACGACGGCGCGGAACTCGGGGTCGTTGGTCCGCTCGGCCATGTACGCCCGCCAGCCCTCCCAGGTGCGGTCCTTGATGGAGTGCACCTCCGGGTTGGCGAAGCCGGCCTCGACGAGCTCCTGCCGGTACGTGTCCCGGTCGTGCCAGTTCTCCTTGGGGATGCTGAACTTGACGAAGCTCAGCGGGCCGGACTGGATGGCCGCCCGCACGACGTTGCCGCTGACCGGGATGATGTCGGCCGTGGCCAGCACGCCACCCGGGCGGAGCACCCGCAGCGCCTCGGCGAAGAACGCGCTGCGCGGGTAGAAGTGGAAGGCCGACTCCAGGGCGACGACCCGGTCGAAGGTGTTGTCCTCGAAGGGCAGTTCGGTGGCGCTGCCCAGCCGGAAGTCGGTCTGGTCCGCGAGGCCCTCCTCGCGGGCCCGGCGCTGCGCCGCCTCGACGTGGTGCGGGGTGATGTTCAGCCCGTACACCTTGGCGACCCGGCGCTCGCGCAGCCACTTGAAGTCCTGGTCGGCGTAGCCGAAGCCCACGTCGAGGACGGTGTCGTCAGGCTTGAACCCGGCGGCGTCGGCCAGCTTGTCGGCCAGCGCCTCGGCGGCCGTGTCGAGGTCGGTGACCCCGTCTTCCCAGTAGCCGACGTTCATGTAGTGGGTACGGCGGGCCGCGAACTCCACGTCGGGCGACTGGATCTCGTAGAAGCGCCGGACCCGGGTGATGGGGTCGGCGGTGAAGACCGTGCGGATCGCCCGGCCGGCGATCTTCAGGTTCTCGAACATGTGGGTTCCTTCCGGTGGGTGGATGCCGATCAGCCGCGCCGGACCTGCTCGCGCAGGTCCTCGACGAGCGCGGGCACACCGGCCGGGTCGGCGGCCATGCCGAAGACGTAGAAGTCGGGCCGGACGAGCACCGCGACGGCGTCGTACCGCTTGAGGTGGGACAGGTACACGTCGTCGAGGTCGAAGGCGGTCGGCACGGCGCCGGGCGCGGGGGCGGGCGCGGGCGCGCTGGCGGGAACGACCCGGACCACCCGGGCGTCGAGCGAGTCCAGGAAGGCCCGGGCGTCCGCGTCGAGCAGGCCGTCGGGGTCCTCGGCGCAGAGCAGGACGAAGCCGGTGCCGACGACCTCGTCGAAGAGCCCGGCGCGACCGTCGACCTCGACGCGCCCCTGCGGCATCGGCACGCCGGCGCCGGCCGCGGGGGCCTCGGCCGTACGACCGTGCAGGACGCCGCCGGCCAGGGGCTCCAGCAGGGAACGGGTGCGCGGCCGGGAGGTGCGCCGGCGCAGTTCGGCGAGCATGACCGCGTCCCGGCCGGCCGCGGCGGTGCGGTCGGTCTCGCAGATCACCGTGCCCGAGTCCATGGACATCCGGATGGCGTGCTGCACGTGCGCGCAGCGCTCCTCCTGGTAGGTGTCCAGCAGCGCCTCGTCGGCCAGGCCGCGGTGCACCAGGTCGAGCTTCCAGGCGAGGTTGAGGGCGTCCCGAAAACCCGAGCTCATCCCCTGCCCCATGAACGGCGGCATCACGTGCGCCGCGTCACCGGCGATCAGGATCCGGCCGGAGCGCCAACGGTCGGCCGAGCACGCCTGGGTGGTGTAGACGCCGTAACGCTCCAGGGTGGCGTTCTCCGGTGTGATGTCGAAGAGGCCGAGCAGCCGCCACACGCTCTCGACGCTCTCGAACTCCTCCCGGCTCTCCCCCGGCACCCGCATGAACTCCCACCGGCGGTGCCCGGGGCCCGCCGACACCGCCGTGCGGGGGCGCGCCGGGTCGCAGACCTGGAGGTTGTTCGGCTTGAACTCGCGGGCCTCGTGCGGCACCACGTCGCAGACCAGCCAGTCGTACGTGAAGCCGAGGTCGCTGACGCCGCTGCCCAGGTGCTCCCGGACGAAGCTGTTGGCCCCGTCGCAGCCGACGACCCAGCGGGCCGCGCGGACCTCCTCGCCCTCCGGCCCGGCGATGGTGACCTCGACCCGGTCGTCGTGCTCGACCAGGCCGGTCACCTGGTACGGGCGCAGCACCGTGACGCCCGGCAGTTCCGCTCCCCGCTCGGCGAGCAGCGCCTCGAGGCCCGGCTGGTAGAAGGAGACCGAGTCGGGCCAACCCATCGGGCCGTCGCCGGTCACCTTCACGTGCAGCAGGGTCCGGCCGAAGCCGTTCTTGAAGGTGTACTCGCCCGACGACTCGACCACGGGGCCGAGCCGGTCGGCGACGCCCGCGGCGGCCAGGATGCGGCTCGCCTCCCCGTCGTACGACACGGCACGCGGGAAGTTGTACGGGGTGGCCCACCGCTCGACCGCCGTGACGGTGAGTCCTCGCTGCGCCAGCAGGATCGTGAGCATCTCACCGACGGGGCCGTACCCCACGATCAGGACGTCGGTCATCAGCATCGGTATCGGTTCCTCGCGGGTCGGTCGGACACGGTGTCTACAGGGACGACTCGCGCCGTGTGGCGCGGCCGGGCGGCCATCAGAGACCGAGTTCGGAGTCGATGAGGTCGAAGAGGTCGTCGTCGCTGGCCTGTTCGAGGTCGAGGTCGGGATCGCCGCCCGAGCCGGCGCGCATCGTGCGCCACTTGGCGATGAGCACCTCCAACCGGGACCCGATCTGGGCGTGCAGCTCCGGTTCGACACTGGCCTCGGTCAGCGAGCGTTCCAGGTTCTCCAGGTCCGTGAGGACCGGCGGAACCGTCGGCTCGGTGTCCGGCGCCAGCTGGGACACCAGGAACGTGGCCAGCTCGTTCGGGTCCGGGTAGTCGAAGATCAGCGTGGCCGGCAGGCGCAGACCGGTCGCCGTGGTCAGCCGGTTGCGCAGCTCGACGGCGGTCAACGAGTCGAAGCCGATCTGGCTGAACGCCCGGCCGGGGGCGACCGCCGCGCGGCTGCCGTGCCCGAGCACGCTCGCCGCCTGCTCGCGGACCAGGTCGACCACCAGGCCGTGGCGGTCGGGCCCGGCCAGGGCCGCCAGCTCGTCGGCGAGGGTGCGCCCGCCGCCGGCCGGGGCGGTGGACCGGGCGCTCGGCCGTTCCCGTCGCATCAGCCCACGCAGCAGGGCCGGGGGCCGCTCGACCCGTTCGCCGAGCGCCGCGACGTCGATCCGGGTCGGCACCAGGACCGGTTCGGCCAGCCGCAGGCCCGCGTCGAACAGGGCCATCCCCAGGTCGGACGGGATCGCCAGCTGCCCGTCCCGGGCGGTGATCCGGGGATCGGCGCGGTCCAGCTTCGCGGTCATCTCGCTGGCCTGCTCCCACAGCCCCCAGGCGAACGACCGACCCGCCAGGCCCTCGGCCCGGCGCGCCAGGGCGAGCGCGTCGAGGAACGCGTTGGCCGCCGCGTAGTTCGCCTGGCCGGGCACGCCGAAGACGCCCGCGCCGGAGGAGAACAGCACGAACCCGGCCAGGTCGAGGTGGCGGGTGAGTTCGTGCAGGTGCCACGCGGCGTCGAGCTTCGGCGCGAACACCGTGTCGACGCGCTGCGGGGTGAGGGCGGTGACCACCCCGTCGTCGAGCACCCCGGCCAGGTGCACGACCGCGGTCAGCGGGTGCCGTGCCGGTACCCCGTCCAGGACCCGGGCCAGGGTGTCCCGGTCGGCCACGTCGGCCGCCACCACCGTGGCTTCGGCCCCCAGGGCGCGCAGTTCGGCGACCGCCTCGGCCGCGCCGGGAGCCCGCTCGCCGCGGCGGCTGACCAGCAGCAGCCGCCGTACGCCGTGCGTCTCGACCAGTCGCCGGGCGACCAGCCTGCCCAGGGTCCCGGTTCCGCCGGTCAGCAGCACGGTGCCGTCGGGGTCCCACGCCCGGGGCATGGTGAGCACCACCTTGCCGACGTGCCGGGCCTGGCTGACGTGCCGGAACGCCTCCGGCGCCTGGCGGACGTCCCACACCTGGGTGGGCAGCGGGGTGAGCGTTCCCCGTTCGAAGAGCCCCAGCAGCACGACGAGCATGCGCTGCACCTCGTCGGGGTCCTCCAGGGTCAGGTCGAAGGCGGTGTAGGCCACCCCCGGGTGGTCGGCGGCGACCTGGGCGGCGTCGCGGATGTCGGTCTTGCCCATCTCGATGAACCGTCCGCCGCGCGGCAGCAGCCGCAGCGAGGCGTCGACGAACTCGCGGGCCAGCGAGTCCAGCACCACGTCGACGCCCCGTCCGCCGGTCACCTCGGCGAACCGGGTCTCGAAGTCGAGGGTCCGGGACGAGGCGAGGTGGTCCTCGTCGAGGCCCATCGACCGCAGGGCGTCCCATTTGGCGGGGCTGGCGGTGGCGTACACCTCGGCGCCGAGGTGCCGGGCGAGCTGCACGGCGGCCATGCCGACGCCGCCGGCCGCCGCGTGCACCAGCACCGACTCGCCCCGGGTGAGCCCGGCCAGGTTGACCAGACCGTGGTACGCGGTCAGGAAGACCACCGGCACGGAGGCGGCCTCGACGAACGACCAGCCGGCCGGCATCGGGGCCAGCAACCGGCGGTCGGTGACCGCGACGGGGCCGAAGCAGCCCACGAACACCCCGAACACCCGGTCACCGGGCCGCAGGTCGGTCACCTCGGCGCCCACCTCGACGACCTCGCCGGCGCCCTCGCCGCCGAGCGGCCCCGCGTCGCCCGGGTAGAGGCCGAGCGCGTTGAGCACGTCGCGGAAGTTCAGGCCGGCGGCGCGGACGCGTACCCGGACCTCGCGGGGGCCGAGAGCGGCGTCGGCCGCGTCGGTCGGGCTCAGGGTGAGGTTCTCCAGGCTGCCCCGCACCGGCGCGTCCAGCCGCCACGCGGCGGCGGGCGGGGCGGTCAGCTCGCCCGTCGACCCGGCCCGCGCCAGCCGCGGCACGTACGCGGCGCCGGCCCGGACCGCCGCCTGCGGCTCGGCCGCCGCCAACAGGGCGGCGACCTGGTCGGGGCCGATCCCGTCGCCGTCGACGTCGACGATGACCAGCTGGCCCGGGTTCTCCGACTGGGCGGAGCGGACCAGCCCCCACGCCGCCGCGGCGGCCGGGTCGGTCACCTCGCCGGCGTGGTGCACGGCCACCGCGCCCCGGGTCACGAGCAGCAGCCGCGACGCCGCCCAGCGGGGCTCGGTGAGCCAGCGCCTGACGAGGTCGAGGGCGCGGACGGCGGCGTGGCGCGCCGCGCGGGGGGCGGGCTGTGCGGGTTCCGCGTCGAGCGGCACGAGCACGGCCCCGGGCAGGGCCAGTCCCGCGTCGACGGCGTCGGCGAGCGCGTCCAGCCCCGGGTGCAGCGGGTACCCGTCCAGGCCGGGGGCGATGGTCACGGCGTCGACCGGGGTGGCCGCGTCGACCGGCGGCAGCGGCGTCCAGTCCATGCGGAACAGGGCGTCGCGGGTGGCGCGGTCGTCGGTGACGGCCAGCTCCGCGGCGGAGATCGGCCGCATCGTCAGGGCGGTCACCTCGGCGACCGGGGCGCCAGTCGGATCGGCGGCGGTCAACGCGATGGCGTACGGCGCGACCTGGGTGAGCCGCACCCGCAGGGCGGTCGCACCGGTGGCGTGCAGGGTGACGCCGTTCCAGGCGAACGGCAGCAGCAGCCGACCGGCCCCGGCCTCGGCGAGACCGCCGAAGTGTGCGGCGTGCAGGGCGGCGTCGAACAGGGCCGGGTGCAGGCCGTACCGGTCGGCGTCGACCCGCTGGGCCGACGGCAGCTCCACCTCGGCGTAGACCTCGTCGCCGCTCGTCCACACCTGGCGCAGCCCCTGGAACGCCGGCCCGTACGCGTAGCCGTCGGCTGCCAGGTCGGCGTAGAAGCCGGTCAGGTCGACGGGACGGGCGTCGCGCGGCGGCCACGCGGTGAGCTGCGGCGACGCGACGGGCTGGTCGGCGGAGAGGATGGCGCTGGCGTGCCGGGTCCACGGAGCCCCGGCCGGGCCGTCGGCGGGCCGGGAGTGCACGGTCACCGGGCGGCGTCCGTCGTCGCCGCCCGCGCCGACCACCACCTGCACCTGGGTCGCGCCGGCGGCGGGCAGGGTCAGCGGGGCCTCGATGACCAGCTCGTCGAGGACCGGGTGGCCGATCTCGTCGCCGGCGCGGAGGCAGAGCTCCACCAGGCCGGTGCCGGGCACCAGCACGCTCTCCGTGACCCGGTGGTCGGCCAGCCACGGCTGCGCGTCGCTCGACAGCCGCCCCGTGAACAGGTGGCTCCTCGCCTCGGCCAGCGCGACCGACGCGCCGAGCAGCGGATGCCCGGCGGCCTCCAGGCCGGCGGCGCCGACGTCGCCGGGGCCGGAGACGGGCCGGGGCCAGTAGCGGCGGTGGGCGAAGGCGTACGTGGGCAGGTCGACCCGCCGGCCGCCGGCCAGCGCGGGTCGCCAGTCCACTTCGACCCCGCACACGTGCAGCTGGGCCAGGGAGAGCAGGAACCGCTCGCGGTCGCCCTGGTCGCGTTGGACCGAGCCGACCACCACGGTCTCGCCGTCGTGGTCGGCGAGCGTCTCCTCGATGCCCACGGTGAGCACCGGGTGCGGGCTGCACTCGACGTACGTGTCGTGGCCCTGGGCGGCCAGCGAGCGGATCGCCCGTTCCAGCTCGACCGGCTGCCGCAGGTTGCGGTACCAGTAGTCCGGCCCCATCTCCTCCCCGTCGAGCCAGCGCAGGTCGGTGGTGGAGAAGAGCGGCACGGCCGCCGGGCCGGGGGCGATGCCCGCCAGCACCTCGGCCAGTTCGTCGCGGATGCGTTCCACCTGGGCGGAGTGGGAGGCGTAGTCGACGGCGATCCGCCGGACCCGGGCCTGCTCGCCGGCCAGTTCGGCGAGGAGTTCCTCCACCGCCTCCGGCTCGCCGGACACGACCACGGCGGCCGGGCCGTTCACGGCGGCGATCGAGATCCGGTCGCCGAACCGGGCGATCCGGTCGCGGACCGTGTCGCCGGGGAGCGCGACCGAGGCCATCGCCCCGTGCCCGGCCAGGGCCCGCAGCGCCCGGCTGCGCAGCGCCACCACCCGGGCGGCGTCGGGCAGGGAGAGCACCCCGGCGACGCAGGCGGCGGCGATCTCGCCCTGCGAGTGACCGACCACGGCGGCCGGCTGAACCCCGTAGGAGCGCCACAGCTCGGCCAGCGACACCATCATCGCGAACAGGGCGGGCTGCACCACGTCGACCTCGTCGAGGCCGGGCGCGCCGGGCACCCGGCGCAGCACGTCCAGCAGCGACCAGTCCAGGTACGGCCGCAGCGCCGCGTCGCAGGCCGCCATCCGCTCGGCGAACACCGGGGCCTGGTCGAGCAGGTCCAGTCCCATGCCGAGCCACTGGGAGCCCTGTCCCGGGAAGACGAAGACGCACCGGCCGGCGGGCCGGGCCTCGCCCCGCGTCACCGCCGGGTCGGGCCGGCCCTCGGCGAGCGCGTCGAGGGCGGCGGCGACCCGCTCCGGCGACGCGCCGACCAGCACCGCCCGCGAGTCGAAGGTGCTCCGGCTGGTGGCCAGCGACCAGGCCACGTCGAGGGGCCGCTGCTCGGGCCGCTCGGCGAGGTGCTCCCGCAGCCGGCGGGCCTGACCGACGAGCGCCTCCGGGGTACGCGCCGAGAGCAGCCACGGCAGCGCGTGCGCCTCCGGCGGCGTGGGTTCGGCGACGGGCTCCGGGGTCGCCGCCCCGGCGACCGCCTCGACGATCACGTGGGCGTTGGTGCCGCTGATGCCGAACGACGAGACACCGGCCCGCGCCGGCCGGTCCGCCGAGGGCCACGGGCGGGCCTCGGTGAGCAGTTCCAGCGATCCCGAGTCCCAGTCGACACGCGAGCTGCGGCGCTCGGCGTGCAGGGTGCGGGGCAGCCGGCCGTGCCGCATGGCGAGGACCATCTTCAGCACCCCGGCCACGCCGGCCGCGGCCTGGGTGTGCCCGAGGTTGGACTTGACCGAGCCGAGCAGCACCGGCGGGGCGTCGGCCGGACGCTGCCCGTAGGTGGCGAGGATCGCCTCCGCCTCGATGGGGTCGCCGAGCGACGTGCCGGTGCCGTGCGCCTCCACCACGTCCACCTCGGCGGCGGTCAGCCCGGCGGCGCCCAGCGCGGCCCGGATGACCCGTTCCTGCGACGGTCCGTTCGGGGCGGTCAGCCCGTTGGACGCGCCGTCCTGGTTGACCGCCGTGCCGCGGACCACGGCGAGGACGGGGTGGCCCCGGCGGCGGGCGTCGGAGAGGCGTTCCACCACCAGCATCCCGACGCCCTCGGACATGCCGAAGCCGTCGGCGTCCTCGGCGAACGCCTTGCAGCGCCCGTCGGCGGCGAGACCGCGCTGACGGCTGAACCCGGTCAGCCCGGCCGGGGTGGACAGCACCGACACGCCGCCGGCCAGGGCCAGGTCGCAGTCGCCCTGACGCAGCGCCTGGACGGCCAGGTGCAGCGCCACCAGGGACGCCGAGCAGGCGGTGTCCACGGTGACGGCCGGCCCCTCCAGCCCGAGCGCGTACGCGACCCGGCCGGAGAGGACGCTGCCGGCCGTGCCGGTGAGCAGGTGCCCCTCGTCGGCGACGACCTCGCCGTCGTCGGAGACGACGCCGGGGGCGATCCGGTCGCCGTAGTCCTGCCCGTGGGTGCCGGCGAAGACGCCGGTGCGGCTGCCCCGCAGGGTGGCCGGGTCGATGCCGCCGCGCTCCAGCGCCTCCCAGGAGGTCTCCAGCAGCAGCCGGTGCTGCGGGTCCATCGCGAGGGCCTCGCGGGGGCTGATGCCAAAGAACGCGGCGTCGAAGTCGGCGATCCCGGTCAGGAACCCGCCGGCCCGCGCGTACGTCCGGCCGGGCGTGCCGGGCACCGGGTCGTAGAGGTCGGCCAGCGGCCAGCCCCGGTCGTCGGGCAGCTCGCCGATGACGTCCCCGCCCGCGTCGAGCAGCCGCCACAGCTCCTCGGGGGAGCCGATGCCGCCGGGGAACCGGCAGGCCATCGCGACGATGGCGACCGGCTCGTCCAGGGCGACGGTGCTCGCGTCGGCGACCTCGGTGGCGGCGGTGCCGAGCAGCCGGGCGTGCAGGTGGGCGGCGAGCAGCTCCGGGGTGGGGTGGTTGAACACTGCGTGCGGGGCGAGCCGGACGCCGGTGACGGCGGTGAGCCGGTTGCTCAGTTCGACGGCCATCAGCGAGTCGAAGCCGAGCTCCTTGAACGGGCGGCGCGGCTCGACGTCGTCGGGGCCGGTGTGCCCGACCACGGTGGCGCACCGGGTGCGTACGAGGTCCAGCAGCAGGGCGGCGCGGTCGGGTTCGGCCAGCTCGGCCAGCCGGTCGGCGAAGCCCTTGGCGGAGGCGGGCGCGGAGTCGGCGTTGACGGCCCGACGGGGCGGCGGGGGCAGCAGCGCCCGCAGCAGGGCGGGCACCTCGCCGGAGACTCGCACGGCGGCCAGGTCGAGCCCGATCGGCACCAACGTGGGCCGGTCGACGTGCAGGGCGGCGTCGAACAGCGCCAGGCCGGCGGCCGTGTCGAGGGGACGGGTGCCGCCCCGGGCGAGCCGGGCCAGGTCCGCCGGGGCGAGCCGGCCGGCCATCCCGTCCTGCGCGGCCCAGAGCCCCCAGGCCAGGGCGGTCGCCGGGAGTCCCTGGGCGCGCCGGTGCGCGGCGAGCGCGTCGAGGAACGCGTTGCCGGCCGCGTAGTTGCCCTGGCCGGGGCTGCCGAAGGTGGCGGCGGCCGAGGAGAAGAGCACGAACGCGGCCAGGTCGAGGCCGGCGGTGAGCTCGTGCAGGTGCCACGCGCCGTGCACCTTGGACCGCAGGGCCCGCCGCCAGCGGGCCTGGTCGAGGTCGGTGAGCAGGGCGTCGTCGGTGGCCCCGGCGGCGTGCACCACGGCGACCAGCCGGTCGGCCAGCGGGGCGACGACCTCGGCGAGCGCCGCCCGGTCGGCGACGTCGGCCGCGACCACCCGGACGGTGACGCCGGCGTCGGTCAACGCGGCCGTCCACTCGCCGGCCTGGCCGGTGCGGCTGACCAGGACCAGCTCGGCGACGCCGTGCACGGTGGCGAGGTGGGTGGCGACGTGCCGGCCGACCCCGCCCGTGCCGCCGGTCACCAGCACGGTACCGCCGGCCAGCGCCGCGAGCGGCGTACCGGCCGGGGGCCGTTCGACGGGGTGGAGCCGGGGCAGCAGCGCGCGGCCGTCGCGGACGGCGACCTCGGGCTCGTCCGTGGCGACGGCCAGCGCCGCCCGGACGGTGGCGTCGTCGGTGGCGTCGAGGCTGAGCAGCAGGAACCGGTCGGGTTGCTCGGCCTGGGCGACCCGGACCAGCCCGGCCACCGGGGCGTGCACCGGGTCACCGTCACGGACGGCGAGGGCCAGGCGGGTGGTCTCCGCGCGGGGGTCGGCCAGCCAGCTCTGGAGCGCCCCGAGCACGGCGAGGCCGACGGCGTGCGCCCGGTCGGGCACCGACCGGCCCGGCTCGCCGTCGCCGACCCGTAGCACCAGCAGCGGCGGCAGCGGTCCGTCCGGGGGCGTGCCGTCGGCGAGCGTCCAGGAGGGCGCCGGCGTCGCCGGGAACGCCGCGGGCAGCCAGTCGACGGCGTACAGGCCGGCGGGTGCGGCCGGGGACGCCGGCGCGTCGGCGGGCGGCAGGTCCACGGCCCGCAGCACCACCCGGTCCACGTCGAGCACGGGCACACCCGCGTCGTCGACGGCGCTCAGCGTCACCGCGTCCGCCCCGGCGGGGGCCAGGCAGACGCGCAGCGCGTGCGCCCCGGTGGCGTGCAGGCGCACCCCCGCCCACTCGGTGGGCAGCAGCCGGGCGGCGGGCCCGGTGTCGGTGTCGTCGCCGGGCGCGAAGTCGGCCAGCGGGAGCAGGCGCAGGGCCGCCTCCAGCACCAGCGGGTGCACGCCGTACCGCTCGGCGTCCGGGTCCCGGGCGTCCTCGGGCAGGCGTACGTCGACGAAGAGCCGGTCGGCGGCGACCCACGCGGCCCGGGCGAGTTCCCCGACCATGGCTCGGCGTTGCGGGGTGGTCAGGTCCACCGGCCGGGCCCCGGTGGGCGGCCAGGCCGGGGCGAGGGCGCCCCGGCCGCTCTCCGGGTCGACCGGGCCGAGCACGGCCTCGGCGACCTCCCGCCAGGGCTGCCCGTCGCCGGCCCGGACGTGGCAGTGCGCCACCCGGCGCTGGCGCTCGTCCGGCGCGGAGACGCCGACCTGCACCTCGACGGTCAGCTCGGCGGGCAGCGGCACCGGCTCGGGGACGCGCAGCCGCTCCACGGTCGGGGTGCCGAGCCGTGCGCCGAGGTGGGTGAGCATGTCCAGCAGGGCGGTGGCGGGCAGCAGCGCGGCGGTGCCGTCGCCGGGGGCGGCCAGCCACGGCTGGGTGGCCGCGGAGACCCGGCCGGTGCAGACCACCTGCCCGGTGCCGGCGACCGGCAGCACGCCGCCGAGCAGCGGGTGCCCGGCGTCGTCCAGTCCGACGCCGACCGGGCCGCCGGCCGCGGTGGAGGCGGGCAGCCAGTAGTGCCGGCGCTGGAAGGCGTACGTGGGCAGGTCGACGCGGCGGTGCGGCCCGGGGCCGGCGAGGGCGGCGCGGTCCACCGGGACGCCCCGCACGTGCAGCCGCGCCACGGCGGCGAGCAGCGCCTCCGGCTCGTCGGCGACGCCCCGCACGGCGGGGACGAAGGCCAGCTCGTCGGCCTCGGCGACGAGGCAGTCCTGGGCCATCGCGGTGAGCACGCCGGCCGGACCGACCTCGAGGAAGGTGGTGACGCCCTGCCCGTGCAGGGCCCGCACGCCGTCCTGGAAGCGGACGGTGCCCCGGACGTGCGCCACCCAGTAGTCGGGCGAGCAGAGCCGGGCCGGGTCGACGGGGTGACCGGTCAGGTTGGACACCACCGGCAGGTGCGGGGTGCGGTACGTGAGGCCGGCCGCCACCGCGCGGAACTCGTCGAGCATCGGCTCCATGCGCGGCGAGTGGAACGCGTGCGACACGCGCAGCCGGCTGGTCCGACGCCCGGCGGCGCGCAGGGTGGCCGCGACGGCCAGCACCGCGTCGGTGTCGCCGGAGACGACGACGCTGGTCGGGCCGTTGACGGCGGCGAGGCCCACCCGGTCGGTCAGGTGCGCGGCGACCTCGGCCTCGTCGGCCTCGATGGCGACCATCGCGCCCCCGGCGGGAAGCTGCTGCATCAGCCGGGCCCGGGCGGCGACGAGCGCCGCCGCGTCGGCGAGGGCGAACACCCCGGCCACGTGCGCGGCGGCCAGCTCACCGACGGAGTGGCCGAGCACCGCGTCGGGGTGCACCCCCCAGGACTCCAGGAGGCGGTACAGCGCGACCTCGAAGGCGAACAGCCCCGGCTGGGTGTACAGGGTGTGGTCGAGCAGGTCGGCCAGTTCGCCGCCCTCGGCGGCGAAGACGACGTCGGCGACGGGGTGCGGGGCGTGGCCGGCGAGGCAGCGGTCGAGTTCGGCGCAGGCGGCGTCGAAGGCGTCGGCGAAGACCGGGTACGCCGCGTGCAGTGCGCGGCCCATGCCGGCGCGCTGGCCACCCTGCCCGCCGAAGAGCAGGCCGAGCCGGCCGTCGACGACCCGGCCGGTCAGCACGGTCGGCACGTCCGGGTCCGGCTCGCCCCGGGTCAGCGCGGTCAGGCCCGCGCGGGCGGTGGCCGGGTCGCCGGCCAGCACCACGGCCCGGTGTTCGAGGGCGGCGCGGGTGGTGGCGAGCGCGTGCCCGACGTCGGCCGGGTCGGCATCCGCCCCGGGCCCGTCGAGCCAGGTCAGCAGGCGGGCCGCCTGGTCCCGCAGCGCCTCGCCGGAGGCCGCGGCGAGCAGCCACGGCACGGGCGGTCGCCGGGTCGCGGAGGCGGCCCCGGACGACGCCTGCCGGTCCGCGGCCCCGGACAACGCCTGCCGGTCCGCGAACCCGGACAACGCCTGCCGGTCCACGGCCCCGGGCCCGGACGGCGGGTCGGCGGCGGGCGCCTCGACGATGACGTGGGCGTTGGTGCCGCTGATGCCGAACGACGAGATGCCGGCCCGCCGGGGTCGTCGCACCTCGGGCCACGGGCGGGCCTCCGCGAGCACCTCGACCGCGCCGGCGCCCCAGTCCACCTCCGACGTCGGGGCGTCCACGTGCAGGGTGCGGGGCAGCTTTCCGTGCCGCATCGCGAGCACCATCTTGATCACCCCGGCGGCCCCGGCTGCGGCCTGGGTGTGGCCGAGGTTGGACTTCAGCGAGCCCAGCCGCAGCGGCTCGGCGTCACCGCGCCCCGCCCCGTACGTGGCGAGCAGCGCCTGCGCCTCGATCGGGTCGCCCAGCCGGGTGCCGGTGCCGTGCGCCTCGACGACGTCCACGTCCGCGCTGGAGAGTCCGGCCACGGCCAGCGCCCGGCGGATGACCCGCTCCTGGGCGGGCCCGTTGGGGGCGGTGAGCCCGTTGGACGCGCCATCCTGATTGACTGCGGAGCCGCGCAGCACGGCGAGGACGGGGTGTCCGCGCCGGCGGGCGTCGGAGAGCCGTTCCAGCAGCAGCACGGCGACGCCCTCGGACCAGCCGGTGCCGTCGGCGCCCTCGGCGAACGCCTTGCACCGCCCGTCCGGGGCGAGCCCGCGCTGCCGGCTGAACTCCACGAACGCCTGCGGGGTGCCCATCACCGCCACGCCGCCGGCCACGGCGAGGGAGCAGTCGCCGGCGCGCAGCGCCTGGGCGGCCAGGTGCAGCGCCACCAGCGACGACGAGCACGCCGTGTCGACCGTGACCGCCGGTCCCTCCAGCCCCAGCGCGTAGGCGACGCGGCCGGAGACGACGCTGCCGGCGGTCCCGACGCCGAGGTAGCCCTCGGTGCCGGGCGGCGCCTGGCGCAGGTTCGCGGCGTAGTCGTGGTGCATGACGCCGGTGAAGACCCCGGTGGCGCTGCCGCGCAGCGAGGTGGGGTCGATGCCGGCCCGCTCGAACAGCTCCCAGGACGTCTCCAGCAGCAGCCGCTGCTGCGGGTCCATGGCCAGCGCCTCGCGCGGGCTGATCGCGAACAGGGCGGCGTCGAAGTCGGCGGCGTCGGTCAGGAAGCCGCCCACCCGGACGTACGAGGTGCCGGGACGGTCGGCGTCGTCGGAGAACAGGTGCGCCAGGTCCCAGCCCCGGTCGGTGGGGAACTCCGTGAGCCCCTCGCGGCCCTGGTCGACCAGGTCCCACAGCTCCTCGGGGGAACCGACACCGCCGGGGAGCCGGCAGGCCATGGCGACGACGATCACCGGATCGTCCACGGTTGACGGCGCTGCCGGCCCGTCCGCCACGGGACCGGCCTGCCCGGTGCTGCCGCGCAGCCGGGCGGCGAGGTGTCGGGCGAGAGCGTCCGGGCTGGGCCGGTCGAACGCGGCCGTCGCGGAGAGCCGTACCCCGGTCGCGCGGGCCAGCCGGTCGCGCAGGGCGACCGCGCTGACCGAGGTGAAGCCGAGTTCCTTGAAGGCGCGGCCGGGGCGGACCGCGGCCGGGCCGGACAGGCCGGCCACCTCGGCGGTGGCGGCGCGGACCAGGTCGAGCAGGAGCCGGTCCCCCTCGGCGGTGGTCAGCCCGGCCAGCCGGCGGCGCAGCTCGGCAGCGTCCCGGTCGTCGGAGGCGTGGCGAGCCGCCGCGACGGGCGTACGCCAGGCGGGGTGCGCGGCATCGGCGTGGCCCGCCGGACGGGCGAGCAGGACCAGGTCGTCGCCGTCGTGGGCCACGTCGAACGCGGCGAGGTCGGCGCGTACGGCCGCCGGCGCGTCGCCGGTCCGCTCCCCCGGGTGGGGGCCGGCCGCCCCGGTGGTGGGCGACGACTCCCGGTCGGCGCGCGCGGTCGGCGCGGCGGTCGTGCCGACGAGCCGGGCCGGGAGACCGGCGGCCCGCCGTCGGGCGGCCAGGGCGTGCAGGGCGCCGACGGCTGAGGCGGCCCGCTCCTGCCCGGCGGCGCCCAGCAGCAGGGCGGACGGGGCGAGGACGGTGAACGCGGCGGCCGGGAGCCGGGTCGCGGCGTCCAGCGTCCCGGCGAGGCGGAGCAGCCGGGCGACGCCCTCGTCGTCGGTCAGGTCGTCGTCGGACGGGCAGAGGAAGGCCCCGCCGAGCGGCTCGTCCCCCGCCTGGTCAACGGGCAGCGCGGCAGCGTCGGCACCGGCGGTGGTGAGTTCGGCGACCAGGTCCGCCAGGGCGACCCCGGCCGTGGCGCCGACGTGGAGCAGCCGCAGCCGGCGGACGCGGTGGGCGGCGACGAGGTGTCGGGCCAACGCCGCGCCGGTCGGCCCCTCGGCGCCGGTGACCAGGACCGGGCGGTCCGGGTCGGCCACGGTGACCGGCCGCGCCGGCATGGCCGCGGGGGCGGGCACGAGGACCGCGTGCAGGGCGGCTCCGGCCCGCAGCGCGACCTGCGCGGCGCCGGCCTCCACCACGGCGGGGAGCAGGGCGGCCGAGCGGTGTCCGGCGTCGCGGTCGACCAGCACGATCCGGTCCGGGTACGCGGCCTGCAGGCTGCGGCCGACCGCCTGGGCCGCGCCGGCCCCCGGGTCGGGCTCGAACCGCTCGGCGGCCACGCCCGGCGCGGTGGCGGCGTCGGGCGCGCCGGACCCGGTGGCCGGATCGCTCGCGGCGGCGTCGCCGGCCGGGCCGGTCAGCAGCACCAGCCGGGTGCCGGCGAACCGGTCGTCGTCGAGCCAGCCACGCAGCCGGTCGGCGAGGTCCGCCGCGACGGCGTCGGCCGGCTCGACCAGCAGCACCGTCACGTCGGGCACGTCCGGGGCCTCGCGCAGGACGGCCAGGTCCGGGTGGGACCGGAACCGGTCCCCCGGCGACGCCGCACGCAGGGGCTCCAGCAGCGCCTCGCTCCCGGCGCCGACGACCGCCCAGCGGCGGGCCAGGGCGGCGGCGGCCTGGGCCGCCGTCGGGACGGGCGCTTCGACCGGCGGTACGGCGGCCAGGTCCAGCGGCTGCCAGGCGAACAGGCTCAGCGCCTCGTGGTGGCTGCCGTTGACGGCCCGCAGCCGCGCCGGCCGGTCGAGCAGGAGCCGGCGGGTGACCTTGCCGGAGGCGGTGCGGGGCACCTGCCCGATCTCGTACAGCTCTTCCGGAACCTTGTGGTAGGAGAGCTTCTCCCGGCAGGCCGCGTACCCGGCCCGGGGGTCGAAGCCCTCCGGCCCGGGCACCACGAACGCGACCGGCACCTCGCCGAGCACGTCGTGCGGGCGGCCGGTCACCGCCACGTCGGCGACGCCGGGCACGGCGCGCAGCGCCTCCTCCACCTCGGCCGGGTGGATCTTCTCGCCGCCCCGGATGATCAGTTCCTGGTGCCGGCCGGTGACGAAGATGTTGCCGTCCGCGTCGCGGCGGGCCAGGTCTCCGGTGCGGTACCAGCCGTCGCGCAGGGCGGCGGCGGTGACCTCCGGCAGGCCGTGGTAGCCGAGCATGACGCTCGGCCCGCTGACCCAGACCTCGCCCTCGGCGCCGGTCGGCACGTCCAGGCCCGTCTGCGGGCTGACCAGGCGCACCTCGACGCCGGGCACCGCGCGCCCGCAGGACCCCTCGACGCGGGGCTGGTCCGGCCGGGTGACGGCGATCGAGCCGCAGGTCTCCGTGCTGCCGTACGCGTCGAGCAGCGGCGCGTCGAAGACCTCGTCGAACGCCCGACGCAGCGCGCCGGTGGTGATCGCCCCGCCGACCAGGCAGACCCGCAGGGCCGGGGCGCGGAAGCCGGTCTCCCGGGCAGCGGTGACCAGGTGGTGGTACATGGCCGGCACACCGGCCAGCACGGTGGCCTCGTCCTCGTCGACCGCGCGCAGCACGTCGTCGGCGGAGAAGCCGTCGATGAGGCGGGCCGTGGCGCCGACTGCGGTCACGCTCAGCACGCAGCCGATGTGGGAAAGGCTGTGGAACAACGGCAGCGGCCAGACCACCCGGTCGGCGGCGGTGAGCCCGGGGATCGGCACGTAGCAGGCCGCGACGGACCAGAGGCAGGTGCGCTGGGTGGAGAGCACACCCTTGGGCCGGCCGGTGGTGCCGGAGGTGTAGAGCATCCAGGCGACCTCGTCGAGGCCCAGGTCGTCACGGGCGGCCACACCCGGCTCGGTGTCGACCAGGTCGCGCCACGCGGTGACTCCGGCGGGCACCGGCCCGTCCCCGGTGACCACGACCCGCAGGGCCGGCCGGTCGGCGCGCAGCCGCAGCAGCTGGTCGAGGTGCCGCGGGTCGGTGACCACCAGCACCGCGCCGGAGTCGTCCAGCAGGTGGGCCAGTTCCGCGTCGGTGCTGTGCGGGTTCACCGGTACGCCGACCGCGGCGGCCCGCGTCACGGCCAGCCAGGTCTCCACCGTCTCCACCCGGTTGCCGAGGCAGAAGGCCACCCGGTCGCCCCGCCCGACCCCCGACACCGCCAGGTGACCGGCCAGCCGGCGGGTGCGCGCCGCCAGGTCGGCGTAGCCGACCGCCCGGCGGTCGTCGCGGAACGCGACCTTGTTCCCCAACCTGGCGGCGTGCGCCTCGATCAGATCGGACAACGGCTGGATCAGGTCGCTCCGAAGCATGTCACCACATCCGTCCGTCGGCGAGACTTCTCATCCGCGGCGTAGACCCCGCTCGCCGTAGCGGCCCAAGTCTTCCGAGCACCCTGCCGGTGTCCTACCCCTGTCACCCCCTAAGTCGTCCCCAGTTCGGACCGCCGATCCGGTGGTGGGACGGGCCGCAGGCCGATGATGGGGCGACCCCCGCAGACCGTCGAGTCCCGTGCTCCACCCGCCCGTCAGCCGAGGTGCCGTCGTTGGAACGCTGCTGGTTGTTCGCCCGCTCGGCCGTGCCGGCCGACGGACGCCCGGACACGCGGATGACCGAGCTGGTCGGAACCGTCCTCACCGGTCTGGTCGCCGCCGCCCGCCGGGCCGATCCGGGCATGGAGTGGTTCTTCGACCCGGAGGGCTCCCCCGCCGGGCCGCGCGTGCGCCTCGGCTTCCACGCCGCCCCGGCCGCGATCGACGCGGTACGGGCGCGGCTGCTCGCGTACGACCCGGGGATGTCCTTCGCCGCCGACCGGTGCGTGGTGCGTGACGCCGCCCGGGGCGGCCCGCTCGCGTCCGCGGGCAGCGACCTGGCCCTGACCCTGCTCGGCGGGGACACCCCCTGGCTGGCCGGCGTCGAGCTGCCGCTGGCCGTGGCGCACCTGCGGTACCTGACGGGGCTGGTGCCGGCGGCCGACCGGCTGGCGTTCCTCTTCCTGCACTGGCAGGAGCGCAGTCAGCGACTCACCGTCGCGCAGCGGCGGGACCTCGCCGCGCAGGCGGACGCCGGCGCGGAGAAGATCGTCCTGGCCGCCGGCGACCTGCCGCTGGGCGGGGAGGTCGCCGTGGCCTGGCAGCGCTACCTGGACCGGGTGGCCGACGTGGTCGGCCGCGACCATCCGGCGACGCCGGCGGGCTTCCTGCTGGCGCACCACGCCCAGCTCACCCACGACCGGTGGGGCATCGGGCCGGACGTCGACTCGCTGGCCGCGCTGGCGCTGCGCCTGTCGATGGTCCGGGACCGCCCGGTCGTCGCCGCGCCGGTCCCCGTCCCGCAGAGGAGGCAGCAGCCACATGCACGCGTCCGCACCTGACCCTCACGCTCCCGCCGGGCCGGCCCGGATCGAGGTGGCGCTCGGGGAGCGCGCGTACCCGGTGCTGATCGGCCCCGGGGTGCGCCACCGGCTGGCGGCGGAGGTGGCGCGGATCGGCGCGCGGCGGGTCGTGGTGGTCTCGGCCCGGCCGCCGGAGTGGACGCCCGACCCGGGCGTGCCGCACCGGGTGGTGCCGGCCCGCGACGGCGAGCACGACAAGAACCTGGCCACGGTGGAGCAGCTCTGCCGGACGTTCGCCGAGTTCGGGCTGACCCGCGCCGACGCGGTCGTCTCCTGCGGCGGCGGCACCACCACGGACGTGGTCGGGCTGGCCGCCGGCCTCTACCACCGGGGCGTCGCGGTGATCCACCTGCCGACCTCGCTGCTCGCCCAGGTGGACGCGAGCGTCGGCGGCAAGACCGCGGTCAACCTGCCGGAGGGCAAGAACCTCGTCGGGGTGTACTGGCAGCCCCGCGCGGTGCTCTGCGACACCGAGCACCTGGGCACGCTGCCGGAGCGGGAGTGGCGCAACGGGTACGGGGAGATCGCCCGGGCGCACTTCATCGGCGCGGGCGAGCTGCGCGACCGGCCGGTGGCGGAGCAGATCGCCGCCTGCGTGGCGCTCAAGGCGCGGGTGGTGGCCGCCGACGAGCGGGACTCCGGCCTGCGGCACATCCTCAACTACGGCCACACGCTGGGGCACGCGTTGGAGCGGGCCACCGACTTCGGCCTGCGGCACGGCGAGGCGGTCGGCGTCGGCACGGTCTTCGCGGGCCGGCTGGCCGGCGCCCTCGGCCGCGTCCCGGCCGACCGGGTGGCCGAGCACCACGACGTGGTGGCGGGCTACGGCCTCGACACCGCGCTGCCCGGCGGCGTCGATCCCGACGAGTTGGTCGCGCTGATGCGGCGGGACAAGAAGGCCACCTCGGGCCTGTCCTTCGTCCTGGACGGCCCGGCCGGACCCGAACTGGTCGCCGACGTCCCCGAGTCCGCCGTCCGGGCCGCCCTCGCCGGCATGTAGCGGGCGGCAGCCCGGCCGCGGCCGGGCTGCCCGGCTCAGGTGGGTCGTCGCCCGATCAGGCGGCGGAGGATCGGCTCGGCACGGGTCCACAGCACCGCGCCACCGACCTCCGGCACGGGGTGCCGGACGGCACCGGGGATCCGGGCGGCCGGCGTCGCTCCGTTGTCGGGTGAGTGGCTGATGTCCTGCTCGCCGCACCAGGGGTCGACCGGAACCGTGATCTGCGCGAGGTCGAAGGACCATCGCCGCATGGCCAGGACGGTGTCCCGGGCGTAGCCCGCCGAGCCCTGGGCGAACCCCTCGCGCAGGGCGCGGCGGTAGGCGGCCTCGAAGCCCGGGTCCCGGTACACCGCCAGATCGGCCTCGGGACTCCCCCCTCGTCACGATGTGCCACATCGCGTCCGTGCACGGTCGCCCGTCGCCGTGTCGTCCCCCGGGCGGCAAGGCCCGGGAAACGACACGTCAACTGCCCAACGCCCGCTGGATCTGTGCGACCAGCACGCCGCAGGCGTACCGGTCCGAGGCACCGACCATGCCGACGATGGTCGCCGGCAGCGGGCCGTTGTCCGTCTCCGCCGGGTCGTGGTGCATGAACGCGACGAACTGCCCTCGGTCGATGAACGGAGCGAGGATCGGCTCGGCGTCGACGCCGGGGGCCAGCGAGAAGAACGTGGTCATGGCGCAGGGATGTCGACCGAGCAGCGAGCTGCGGTGCAGCACCGACGTGGTGGCTCCACTGACCCGGAAGTTCGGGTCGATGACCCGCAGTTCGCCGTCCCGACCGATCCCGGCGTCGAAGGAGCAGTACCCCCGGTACCCGAGGGCACTGGCCTTTCGGACCCCTACGGTCAGCGCTTCGACCAGCTCCGCCGGCGGTTGGTCGTCGTCCATCACGCAACCGACCCACGTCGACGTGGGCTGCGGCAGGTGTACGGACGCACCGAAGTACTGCACCGCTCCGCTCTCGGTCACGCCGAACTGGATTCCCCAGATCGTCCGGAAGGGCACCTCCTCCTCGACGATCCACCGTTCGCTCACCTGCTCCAGCTGGTTGAACAGGGCCCGGTGACGCCGGTCCTGCAACCGCCTGGTGAAGATCGCGATCCCGCTGTACACCTCGACGCCGGACGGTTTGACCACCGCCGGCCGACGGTCCTGCTGCACGATCCGGCGTACCTCGGCGGGGGTGGCGACCTGCCGACGGGGCAGGTATTCGGGTGCGACCAGTGTCTCCAGCATGGTCTTGTCGTTGAGGCGGGCCAGCAGGTCCGGGGAGACCCGGGCTCGCGCCGCCCGCAGTCGCGGATCGTGCGGGGGGAACTGGAACTCCAGCGTCTCGCCCCGCTCGGCGGCGTCCCGGGCCAACTGCACCGCCTGCGCGCCGGAGCGAAACTCGCGCAGGTCGCTCGGCGTCTTGAGACCACACCGACTGAGCAGACGCAACGACTTGTCGGCGCTGGAGCCGGTGCTGCAGATGGCCGACGACTGGTGCGGAAGGGTCAGGTGGAGACCGGTGATCATGTCCAGCCCGTTGTACAGGGCGGCGCCCGCACCGGCGAGATAGCGGCTACCGGTGGTCGTCACCGGATCGGGTGGCCGGGCCAGGACCACCCCATCGTGAGCGAACACCTGCACCTGGATAGGTCCATGCATTGGATCTCCTGACATGCCGGCCCACAGAGGGCCTCGGGGTGGCACGAAGTCCGGGTGCGCGACGACCACGAACAGCGGAGAACGTGGACGGATGCGTGCGCTCCCGGGTCTTGATGAGGCCGCTCGGCCACGAGAGTCGGGCGTACCGCGTGCACCCACCGGACGGTCTCGGGCCAGACCGGCCAGGTAGCGGGCTGGCTTGTGGTCAGCGCCGCGATCGGCGAGGTGCACACCAACAGGCGGTGTCTGGTCTGCCAGCCACCGACTGGGTCATGATCGGGAAAGCATAGTCAGTCCTCATTGCCCGGGGATGGGCCGGTCAGCCGAACAGCGGCCGCCCTTTTCGCGATCGAAATCGCCGATTCTCCAACTCGGCCCCCCGACTCGGACTGACCGAAAAGATGCTTTCGAAAGGAGCCGCGGGGCCATTCACCGTCGAACCCGGACAATCGGTCACCGACCCTCTCGGAGGGCACCAACCATCCACTATAGAAAACATATAGTGGCGTGTGCTTTCGCCGAGAGGTTACGGCAGCCGATCGGGCTCCCGATCGGCCATTCCGACCCCGATGCCACTTTGACCAGCGCAAATTGCCGCGTTGGACTGCGGCGACAGCGGACACGGCCCTGGTCCGGTCATTGCTCCGGACATCCCCCGGCGGGTCCCGGTCGGAATCCTCGGCCGTCGCGCTAGGGGGCGACGTGCGTATCTCTAGGGGTGTACGCCACTCCAGGGCGCTTCGTAGGGTCGGGCCCCATCGGTTCGTCGTTCCCTTTTCACCGCACCGGATCGGGGACGAATGTGGGTGCGCAACGCCCCGGATGGACGGGAGGTGCCGGTGATCGGATCGGGCACCGACCTGCTCCTGGAGATCGACGGCGCGGTCGCGGCCCGGAATCCGGACGGTCACCCCGTCCTAGGCGCGCCGCTGCTCCCACCCGGCCACACGAACCGGCCGTGGGGCCCGCAGCCCCCTGCCGCGTTGTCCACAGTGCGTCGGGCGTGGTGTCGAGACACCGGCGGGCCCACAGCCCCACCACGCCCCCGGAACCGCCGTCCATTGCCACCCGCACGACCCACGGATCGTGCGGGGCGCGACGGGGTCCCCTTCGACGACGCGTCGGTCCATCATCCGTGTGGGCGGTGTCGTCGTTCTTCCACGCCGTCGCCGCACCTTGCGTTCCCCCATGCCGTCCGGCGTACGGCACCCCGGCTGACCGGCCGCTCCGGCCCCGCGCCTTCCGGTCATCCCCTTTCGATCGGAGGTTGAGCTGATGTCTGTCGGGTTCGATGGTGCGCGGACCGTGGACGGTGTGGTCGACGCCGGGACTCTGGACCTGGTGGGGGACCTGCGTCGGCCGACGGTGTGGCCGGCGCGGGCAGCCTCGGTGCACCGGGTGCTGCCCACCTGGCAGCCGGGCGTCGGGCCGGCCGGCGCCGTCGTGGTGGCGGGGCTCGTGGCCGTGCTGACCCGGTGGACGGCGGCCCAGGAGCAGGTGGTGCTGGGCCTGTCGTCGGGTGGTGTGCTGCGGGTGGACGTGGCGGGCGATCCGGGTTTCGGGGAGTTGGTGGCGCGGGTGGGTTCGGCGTTGGCCGGGCCGGTCGCCCTGGACGCCGGTGCGGTGGGTCCGGTGGTGGTGGGGTTGGCGGGTGGTCCAGTGGCTGACGTGGGGCCGGACGTGGTGGACGTCGACCTGGTCGTCAGTGTGGCGTCGGACGGGTCGGCGGTGCGGGTGGACTACGCGGTGGAGGGATTCTCCGCGCAGTGGGTGCGGAGCCTGGTGGATCAGGTCGAGACGCTGGTCTGCGCCGGGTTGGCGGAGCCGGGGGCGGGTCTGTCGGGGTTGCCGTTGCTGGGGGACGCGGAGCGGGAGCGGTTGTTGGGGTGGGGCCGGGGTGCGGTGCGGGAGGTGCCGGATCAGCCGATCCACGAGCTGGTGCTGGGGTGGGCGCGGCGCACGCCGGAGGCGGTGGCGGGTGTCGCCGGCAGCGAGGTGCTGACGTACGCGGAGTTGGATCGTCGGTCGGGTGCGCTGGCGGCGTACCTGCGGTCGGTGGGTGTGGGTGCCGGTGACGTGGTGTCGCTGGCGTTGGAGCGCGGGTTGTGGTCGTTGGTCGCGACGCTGGGGGTGTTGCGGGCGGGTGCGGCGTACACGCCGATGGATGTGTCGTGGCCGGCGGAGCGGATGCGGGTGTTGTTGGCCGATCATGGTGCGCGGGTGGTGTTGACCGTCGGTGCGGTGGCGCCCCGGGTTCCCGGTGGGGACGGGGTGTCGGTGGTGGCGTTGGATGACGACTGGTCGGTGGTGCAGGCGTGTGAGCCGGTGGACCTCCCGGCCGTCCAGGCGTCCGCGCCGGCGTTCGTGATCTACACGTCGGGTTCGACGGGCACGCCGAAGGGCGTCGTGCTGACGCACGAGAAGCTCACGAACTTCCTGGCGTGGATGACCGACGAGTGCGCCATCGATCCCGACAGCCGCATGCTGCACTCCGCGGCACCGGTCTTCGACGCCGCGTTCGGGGAGGTCTTCGCCACGCTCACCGGTGGCGGTCGCGTCGTCGTCTGCTCCCGCGACGACCTGCTCGACGCGCGCCGGCTCACCGACCTCATCAACACCCACGACGTCACGCACACGTTCGGACCGGCCACCAACGTCGCTCCGCTCGACCCGGCCGCCTGCCCCGGCCTGCGCTGCATCATCTTCGGCGGCGAGGCCGTCCCGCCGCAGCTGGCCCAGCGGTGGTTGACGGCGGGTACGCGGGTGGTGAACGCGTACGGGCCGGCGGAGATCGCCGTGGCGTGTACGTGGTTCGACGCGTCGGCGGGCTGGGGCGGCGTGTACGTGCCCATCGGATGGCCCATGCCCAACCGGCAGATCCGCGTCGTCGACGCCAACCTCGACCTCGTGCCCATGGGCGTGCCCGGGGAGATCCTCATCACCGGCTTCGGAGTCGCCGACGGCTACCTCAACCGCCCCGAACTGACCGCCGAGCGGTTCGTCACCGACCCGTACGGCGGCGGCCTCGCCTACCGCAGCGGCGACCTGGGCCGGTGGAACGCCTCCGGGGCGCTGGAGATCCTCGGCCGCATGGACCACCAGGTCAAGGTCAACGGCATCCGCATCGAACTCGGCGAAATCGAGACCATCCTCGCCCAGCACCCCGACGTCGGCGCCGCCGTCGTCACCCGCCGCGAAGACCACGGCACCGCCCGCCTCGTCGCCTACGTCACCGGACGCAACGGCCGCACCCCCGCCACCAGCGAGCTGCGCGCACACGCCGCCGCCGTACTTCCCTCCTACATGGTCCCCGCCGTCATCGTCACCCTCGGCCGCTTCCCCGTGGGCGGCACCGGCAAGATCGACCGGAACGCCCTACCCGCACCCGACACCGGACGTCCCGACCTCGGCGTCGAGTTCGTCGAGCCGGCGACGAACGAGGAACGCCTGGTGGCCGAGGTGTTCGCGACCGTCCTCGGCATCGACCGGGTCGGCACGCGGGACAGCTTCTTCGACCTGGGCGGCACGTCGCTGCAGTCGGCGGCGGTGGCCACGGGCATCGACGAGGCCGCGGACGTCGTCGTGCCCGTCTCGCAGATCCACCGCACACCCACGCCGGAGGGGCTGGCCCAGTGGCTGACCACCGCGCCCCGCCGTACGGAGACCGGCTCGACCGCCGGGCAGGCCCGTCAGCGCCCCGGCCCGGTTCCGCTCGCGCAGCAGGTGGCGAAGTGCCTGATGTCGCCGCTGGAGGTCGTCGTCCCGGTGACCTGGTGGATCGAGGGTGAGCTGGACCTGCGGGCGCTGATGGCGGCGCTGGGCGACGTGCACCGCCGACACGAGGCCCTGCACGCCCGCTACCGGCGAACTGATCCGCCGGTCGCGCTCGTCCCGCCCAACCCGGGAATGCCGCAGCTGCGACTGCTCACCGACGCCACCAGCGAGCAGGAAGCCCTCGACCAGCTCGCCGAGGCCGTGCAGCAGCCCCTCGACTACACCCAGGGCCGCAACTGGCGCGCCGCCCTGATCCGCGAGAAGTCCACCAACCGGGTCCTCTTCGGCATCGGCATCCACCACATCGCCTTCGACGGCTGGTCGTACGCGCTGCTCGTCCGCGACCTCAGCCACGCCTACGCCGCCCGGCTGTCCGGAACGGCCCCGGTGTGGGCCCGACCCGCGCCGACGCTGCGCCAGTCCTACGACGAGTACACCCGCCTACGCGACGCCGCCGACCTCGAAGCCCAACGGACCTACTGGCGCGAACAACTGCGCGGCCTGCCCCGCCAGGGCCAGGGCCCGGCCACCGTTCCCCTGGCACAGGCACTGGCCTGGGGACCCAAGGCCGGACACATCGTCACCGTTCCCGCCGAAGTCACGCAACGCTGGGACCGGGCCGCCCGGGAACAGCGGTTCAGCCGCTCCAGCTACTTCGTCGCCGCATTCGCCTCCGCGCTGCGCGCCATCCACCAGCAGGACGACATCGGCCTGCTGCTGGTGGTGGCCAAGCGGGGCAGTCGCGTCCTCGACTCCGCCTTCACCACCCGGCTCAACCTCAACTGCGTCCGCGTGCGGTTCGACGGGCCGGAGGACGACAAGCTCGTCCTGCGGGTCAACGAGACGATCACCGACCTCATGCGGGCCCAGGACGTCCCCTTCGCGGAGACCGCCGACGATCCCGCCGCCGGGCTCTCCGGCGAGGTGGTCGCCAGCCTGCCGACCTTCGTGTTCCAGGACAACGTGGTCGTGCCGCTGGAGCTGCCCGGCTGCCGGGCCGAGGAGGTCGTCGACCCGTACGCCCGGGAGGTGTCCAACGGCCTCACGGTCGAGGTGCTGCCCCGGGCCGACCATGCCCTCCTGCGCGTCACCATCCGCACCGACTATCTGCCGTACAGCTTCGCCGAGGAGCTGAACGGACGCATGCTGCGCTTCCTGGAGGCCGGGCCGGCGGGCTCCCCCACCGCTGGTTGACCGTCCATCCTGTCCACACCGGACTGCTTGTCAGCCGTGGGCGCGCGAGCCGCGTCCCCGGAGTTCGTGGTTCTTCCCGCCCGGCGTACCCCCGTGGGTCCACGCCGGTCCTGATCGGAGGTTGGCTCATGTCTGTCGGGTTCGTTGGTGGTCGGGTCCAGGCCGCGGGTGCCGCCGGAACCGGCACCGACTTCGAGGTCCTCGACCTGGTGGGCGACCTGCGCCGGCCGACGGCGTGGCCGGCCCGGGCGGCCTCGGAGTTCCGGACGGTGGAGCTGCCCGACCTGGCGGGCGCGCAGTCCCCCGGCGCGGTGGTGCTGGCCGGCGTCCTGGGGGTGCTGGCCCGCTACACCGGTCAGGCCGAGGTGGTGGTGGGGCTGTCGTCGGGTGGTGGGCTGCGGGTCGACGTCGCGGGTGACCCCTGTTTCGGGGAGCTGGTGTCGCGGGTCGGCGCGGCGTTGGCCGGGCCGGTCGCCCTGGCCGCCGGTGCGGTGGGTCCGGTGGTGGTGGGGTTGGCGGACGCTCCGGTGGCCGAGGCGGGGCCGGATGTGGTGGACGTGGACGTGGTGGTGGCCGTCGCCCGCGACGGCTCGGCGGTGCGGGTGGACTACGCGGCGGACGGGTTCTCGGCCCAGTGGGTGCGGGGCCTGGTGGACCAGGCGATGGTGCTGGCGTCCGCGGGCCTGGCGGAGCCGGGGGTCGGCCTGTCGGGGTTGCCGTTGCTGGGGGACGCGGAGCGGGAGCGGTTGTTGGGGTGGGGTCGGGGCCCGGCGCGTGAGGTGCCGGGTCAGCCGATCCACGAGTTGGTGCTGGAGTGGGCGCGGCGCACTCCCGAGGCGGTGGCGGGGGTCGCCGGCGGCGAGGTGCTGACGTACGCGGAGTTGGCACGCCGCTCAGGGGCGCTGGCCGGGTACCTGCGGTCGCTGGGTGTGCGGCCCGGTGACGTGGTGTCGCTGGCGTTGGATCGCAGTCTCTGGACGTTGATCGCCACCATGGGCGTGATGAGGGCGGGCGCGGCGTACACGCCGATGGACGTCTCCTGGCCGACGGAGCGGATGCGCGTGCTGCTGGCCGACCACGGCGCACGGGTCGTGCTCACCGTCGGCGAGGTCGCCCCACGCATCCCCCGGCCCGACGGCGTACGGGTGGTCGCGCTGGACGACGACTGGCCGACCGTGCAGGCGCACGAACCGGTCGACCTGCCGACCGTCGAGGCGTCCGCGCCGGCGTTCGTGATCTACACGTCCGGCTCCACGGGCACCCCGAAGGGCGTCGTGCTGTCACACGACAGGCTGACCAACTTCCTCGCCTGGATGGCCGACGAGTGTGCGGTGGGCCCGGACAGTCGGATGCTGCACTGCTGCGCGCCGGTCTTCGACGTCGCCCTGGGCGAGATCTTCACCGCCCTCACCTCCGGCGCCCGCGTCGTGGCCTGTTCCCGCGACGACCTGCTCGACGCCCGCCGCCTCACCGACCTGATCGCCAAGGAACAGCTGACCCACGCCTTCTGCCCGCCCACCAACCTCGCCGCGGTCGACCCCGCCGACTGCCCGAGCATGTCCTGCGTGACCCTCGCCGGGGAACCCATCCCGCCCCACATGGCGCACCGGTGGATGACCGCCGGCGCCCGCCTGGTCAACGCGTACGGGCCCGCCGAGGCTTCCGTGGCGTGTACGTGGTTCGACGCGTCGGCAGGCTGGGGCGGCGCGTACGTGCCCATCGGTCGGCCCATGCCGAACCGGCAGATCCGCGTCGTCGACGCCAACCTCGGCCTCGTGCCCATGGGCGTGCCCGGCGAGATCCTCATCACCGGCTTCGGAGTCGCCGACGGCTACCTCAACCGCCCCGAACTGACCGCCGAGCGGTTCGTCACCGACCCGTACGGCGGCGGCCTCGCCTACCGCACCGGCGACCTCGGACGCTGGAACACCGCAGGAGCACTCGAGATCCTCGGCCGCATGGACCACCAGGTCAAGGTCAACGGCATCCGCATCGAACTCGGCGAGATCGAGACCATCCTCGCCCAGCACCCCGACGTCGGCGCCGCCGTCGTCACCCGCCGCGAAGACCACGGCACCGCCCGCCTCGTCGCCTACGTCACCGGACGCGAGGGGCGTACCCCCGTCCCCGCGGAGCTGCGGGACCACGCCGCCGCCGTGCTCCCGCCCTACATGGTCCCCGCCGTGCTCATGGTCCTGGACCGCTTCCCCGTCGGCGGCACCGGAAAGATCGACCGGCGGGCGCTGCCCGAGCCCGGCTCGCAGCGCCCCGACCTGGACGTGGCGTACGTGGAACCGGCGACCGACTCCGAATGCCTCGTCGCGGGGGTGTTCGCGACGGTGCTCGGGCTGGACCGGGTCGGCGCGCGCGACGGCTTCTTCCATCTCGGCGGCACGTCGCTGCAGTCGGCGGCGGTGGCCGTGGGCATCGACGAGGCCGCGGACGTCGTCGTGCCCGTCTCGCAGATCCACCGCACGCCGACACCACAGGGGCTCGCCCGCTGGCTCGCCACCGCGCCCCGCCGCCCCAGGGCCGAACCGGAAGCGCCCGTCACCGGCCGTCCCGGTCCGTCGAAGCCCGTCCCGCTGACCTTGTCCGTCGCCAAGTGCGTGTGGCTCCCCTTCGAACTGGTCTGCCCGACCACCTGGTGGATCGAGGGTGAGCTGGACCTGCGGGCGCTGATGGCGGCGCTGGGCGACGTGCACCGCCGGCACGAGGCCCTGCACGCCCGCTACCGGCGCGTCGAACCGCCGGTGGCGCTCGTCCCGCCGAACCCGGGCATGCCGCAGCTGCGGCTGCTCACCGACGCCACCAGCGAGCAGGAGGCCCTCGACCAGCTCGCCGAGGCCGTGCAGCAGCCGCTCGACTACACCCAGGGCCGCAACTGGCGCGCCGCCCTGATCCGCGAGAAGTCCACCGGGCGGATCCTGTTCGGCATCGGCATCCACCACATCGCCTTCGACGGCTGGTCCCACGCGCTGCTCGTGCGGGACCTCAGCCACGCCTACGCGGCGCGGTTGTCCGGCGCCGCCCCCGTGTGGGCCCGACCCGCGCCGACGCTGCGCCAGTCCTACGACGAGTACACCCGCCTACGCGACGCCGCCGACCTCGAAGCGCAGCGGACCTACTGGCGCGAACAGCTGCGCGGCCTGCCCCGGCAGGGCAAGGCCCAGCCGCAGGCACCCCTGGAACAGGCGCTCGCGTGGGGTCCCAAGGCCGGCCACATCGTCACCGTTCCCGCCGAGGTCATGCAGCGCTGGGACCGGGCCGCCCGGGAACAGCGGTTCAGCCGCTCCAGCTACTTCGTCGCCGCGTACGCCTCCGCGCTGCGCGCCATCCACCAGCAGGACGACATCGGCCTGCTCATGATCGTGGCCCGGCGCGGCAGCCGCATCCTCGACTCGGCCTTCACCACCCGGATCAACTCGAACTGCGTCCGGGTCCGGTTCCGGCCGGAGACGGACCTGCTCCGGCACGTCCAGCAGACCGTCGACGAGCTGATGGCCGCCCAGGACATCCCCTTCTCGGAGACCGCCGCCGACCCGGCCGTCGGCCTGCCCGGCGAGGTGGTCGCCAGCATCCCCGGCTTCGCCTACCAGGACAACGTGGTCCTTCCGCTGGAACTGCCCGGCTGCCGGACCGAGGAGGTCGTCGAGCCGTACGCCCGGGAGGTGATGAGCGGTCTCACGGTCGAGGCGATCCCCCGGGACACCGACGCCCTGCTGCGCATCACCATCCGCACCGACCTGATCCCGTTCGCCCTCGCCGAGGAGCTGGGCGCCCACATGCTCCGCTTCCTCGAAACGGGCCCCACCCCGGCCCGCACCACCGACTGAGCCTTCACCCCGTACTCCCCATGCCGTGGGCGCGCCCACAGTTGATGGATTTTCCTGACCCGGCCGTACCCCCGCGGGCGGTGCCGGTCCTGATCGGAGGTCTACCCATGTCCGTCGGGTTCGTCGGTGGTCAGGCCCCGACCACGAGTGTCACCGGGCCCGGTACCGGCTACGAGGTCCTCGACCTGATGGGTGACCTGCGACGGCCGCTGACGTGGCCGGCCCGGGCGGCCTCGGAGCTGCGGACGCTGGCGCTGCCCCACCTGGCGGACCCGGAGCCGGCCGGTCTGGTGGTGCTGGCGGGCCTCGTCGGGGTGCTGGCCCGCTACACCGGTCAGGAGGAGGTGGCGCTCGGCCTCTGCTCGGGGGGAGCGGTGGTGCGGGTCGGCGTGGCGGACGATCCGGGGTTCGGTGAGCTGGTGAGCCGGGTGGGTGTGGCGTGGACCGCGCCGGTGGCGGGTGCGGGTGTGGTGGGTCCGGTGGCGGTGGGCCTGGTCGACGGCCCGCTGGCCGGCGTGGGCCCGGAGGTGGTGGATGTCGACCTGGTGGTGACCGTGGCCTCGGACGGGTCCGGGCTGCGGGTGGACCACGCGGCGGAGGGCTTCTCCGCCGACTGGGTGCGGGGCCTGCTGGACCAGACCGTGACGCTGATGTCTGCCGGCGTGCGGGAACCCGGGGTCCCGTTGTCCGGCCTGCCGTTGCTGGGCACGGCCGAGCGGGATCGGCTGCTCGCGTGGGGCCGGGGCCCGGTCCGCCCGGTGCCGGCTGAGCCGCTGCACGAAGTGGTGCTGGAGTGGGCACGCCGGACGCCGGACGCGGTCGCGGGCGTCGCCGACGGCGAGGTCGTCACGTACGGGGAACTGGCACGCCGATCGGAGCTGCTGGCCCGGCACCTGCGCTCGGCCGGCGTCGGCGTCGGCAACGTGGTGTCGTTGGCGCTGGACCGCAGCATGTGGACCCTCGTCGCCACCCTGGCGGTGCTGCGGGCGGGGGCGGCGTACACGCCGATGGACGTGTCGTGGCCGCCGGAACGGATGCGGATGCTGCTCGCCGACCACGGCGCCCGGGTCGTGCTCACCGTCGGCGAGGTCGCCCCGCGCGTCCCCCGGCCCGACGGCGTACGGGTGATCGCCCTGGACGACGACTGGCCCGCCGTGGAGGCTGCCGACGCGATCGAGCTGCCGGTGGTGGAGGCCTCCCGGCCAGCCTTCGTGATCTACACGTCGGGATCGACCGGGACGCCGAAGGGCGTCGTGCTGACCCACGAGAAGCTGACGACCTTCGTCACCTGGATGCGCGACGAGTGCGCGGTCGGCCCGGACAGCCGGATGCTGCACTGCTGCGCCCCGGTCTTCGACGTGGCCCTGGGCGAGATCTACACCGCGCTGACCTCCGGCGCACGCGTCGTGGTCTGCTCCCGTGACGATCTGCTCGACGCCCGCCGGTTGACGGAGCTGATCGCGAAGGAACGGACCACCCACGCGTTCTGCCCGCCCACCAACCTCGCCGCCGTCGACCCGGCCGACTGCCCGAGCATGTCGTGCGTGACCCTCGCCGGGGAACCCGTCCCGCCACGCATGGCCCACCGGTGGTTGGCCGCCGGCACCCGCCTGATCAACGCCTACGGCCCCGCCGAGGCATCCGTCGCCTGCACGTGGTTCGACGCGGAGGCCGGCTGGGACGGCGCGTACGTGCCGATCGGCTGGCCCATGCCCAACCGGCAGATCCGCGTCGTCGACGCCAACCTCGGCCTCGTCCCCATGGGTGTCCCCGGGGAGATCCTCATCACCGGCGCCGGGGTCGCCGACAGCTACCTCAACCGCCCCGACCTGACCGCGCAACGGTTCGTCACCGACCCGTACGGCGGCGGGATCGCCTACCGCACCGGGGACCTGGGCCGGTGGAACGCCTCCGGGGCGCTGGAGATCCTCGCCCGGATGGACCACCAGGTCAAGGTCAACGGCATCCGCATCGAACTCGGCGAGATCGAAGCCGTCCTCGAACAGCATCCGGACGTCGGCACGGCCGTGGTCGTCCGCCGCGAGGACCGGGGCGTCGCCCGGCTGGTCGGCTACGTGACCGGCCGCGACGGCAGGAATCCGGCCGTGACCGAGCTGCGGGACCACGCCGCGGCCGTGCTGCCCTCGTACATGGTGCCCGCCGTGATCATGGTCCTCGACCGGTTCCCCGTCGGCGGCACCGGGAAGATCGACAGGCGGGCCCTACCGGAACCGGGCTCGCAGCGCCCGGACCTCGGCGTGGCCTACGTCGAAGCCGCGACCGACGAGGAACGACTGGTCACGGCCGTGTTCGCCGACGTGCTCGGCGTCGACCCCGTCGGCACCGGGGACAGCTTCTTCGCCCTCGGCGGCACTTCCCTGCAATCCGCCGCCGTCGCCGCCGCCATCGACGAGGCCGCCGGCGTCGTCGTACCCGTCTCGCAGATCCACCGCACGCCCACACCGCGCGGCCTGGCGCACTGGCTCACCACCGCGCCCCGCCGCCCCACGGCCGAACCGGAAGCGCCCGTCACCGGACGGCCCGGCCCGACCGGGCCCGTCCCGCTGACCCTGTCGGTCGGCAAGTTCGTCTGGCTCCCCTTCGACCTGGTCTGCCCGACCACCTGGTGGGTCGAGGGCGAACTGGACCTCCGCGCGCTGATGGCGGCGCTCGGCGACGTGCACCGGCGGCACGAGGCGTTGTACGCCCGCTACCGGCGGGTGGACCCGCCCGTGGCCGTCGTCCCGCCGAACCCGGGCATGCCCGCGCTCCGGTTGCTCACCGACGCCACGAGCGAACAGGAGGCCCTCGACCAGCTCGCCGAAGCGGTGCAGCAGCCGCTCGACTACACCCAGGGCCGCAACTGGCGCGCCGCCCTGATCCGCGAGAAGTCCACCGGGCGGATCCTCTTCGGCATCGGCATCCACCACATCGCCTTCGACGGCTGGTCCCACGCGCTGCTCGTCCGCGACCTCAGCCACGCCTACGCCGCCCGCCAGGCCGGCCGGGCACCCGGGTGGGACCGCCCCGCACCCACGCTGCGCCAGTTCCATGACGAGCACACCCGCCTGCGGGCCGCCACCGACCTCGACGCGCAGCGCGACTACTGGCGCGCGCAGTTGCGCGGACTCGTCCGCCAGGGCGAGGGCCGGTCCCAGTCGCTCCTGGAGCAGACCCCGACCTGGGGCCCCAGGACCGGGCACATCGTCGCCGTCTCCCCCGAGGTGCTGGACCGCTGGGACCGGGCCGGCCGGGAACACCGGTTCAGCCGCTCCACCTACTTCGCCGCCGCCTACGCCTGGGCGCTGCGCGCCATCCACCAGCAGGACGACATCGCCCTGCTGATGATCGTCGCCCAGCGCGGCAGCCGGATCCTCGACTCCGCCTTCACCAGCAGGATCAGCTCCAACTGCCTGCGGGTCCGGTTCGACGGGCCGGAGAAGAACCTGATCCGAGCAGTCCAGCGCACCGTGGACGGGCTGATGGCCGCCCAGGACGTCTCCTTCGTGGAGATGACCACCGACCCGGTCCTCGGGATGTCCCGCGAGGTGGCGAACAGCCTGCCCTCCTTCGCCTACCAGGACAACCTCGTCCTTCCCCTGGATCTGCCCGGCTGCCGGACCGAGGAGGTCGTCGAGCCGTACGCCCGGGAGTGGTCGGGATCCTGTGTCGCCGAGGTGCTTCCCGGCGACGGGGGCGCCCTCCTGCGCGTCACCATCCGCACCGACCTGGTCCCGCCGCCCGTCGCCGAGATCTTGGCGACCACCATGCTGCGCTTCCTGGAAGCCGGACCCGAGACCGTCGACGGCGCGCACTGAGAGCGCGCCAGGGACCCCTATCGGCGTGTATCGCCACGGCTCCGCCGGGGCTAGCATCACGCTGTCGATGATCTATTGCCCGCCCCGGCGGGCCAGTCGGAGGTGATTTCCCTGCGCCGCGTAACGCAGACCCTGATCGCTGTCCTGGTCTCCTGTCTGACCGTGGGCCTGTCGGCGGTGCCGGCACACGCCGCCGCCCAGGTCAGGGTGCACGTACCCAGTGGGCTCCCGCTGAACATCCGCAATGCCCCGTCGTTGAGCGGTGCGGTGATCGGCAGTGTCCCCAACGGCTACACCGTCACCATCACCTGCCACGTTCGAGGGGATTACGTCCAGGGTTTCGCCGGCGTCACCAACATCTGGAACAAGCTCTCGGGCGGTGGGTGGCTCACCGACGGATTCCTGGAGACCGGCTCGAGCGGCCCGGTCGTCCCGCCCTGTGGCAGCTCCGCCCAGTTCAAGCTGCCGTTCCCCGCTGGACTTGCCTACCCGATCACCCAGGCGGCGGGCAGCAGCTTCTCCCACAACGACGCCTACAACCGGCACGCCGTCGACTTCGGCATTCCGGTGGGCGTGCCGATCCTCGCGTCCGCCGCAGGCACCATCCGCTTCGAGGGCTGGGCGGGCGGCGGCGGGATCATGGCGCTCGTCGACCACGGCAACAACCGGTGCTCCCAGTACGCCCACCTGAGTGCCACGATCATCAACAACGGTGACCGCGTGGCGCAGGGTCAGCGGATCGGAACCTCCGGGGCGACCGGCAACGTGACCGGCCCGCACCTGCACTGGAACATCGTCAACTGCGACACGCAGACCAGCCGCGAGATCCCCAACAGCGTCGAGGTCGGCACCAACTACGTGGTGGGTACGGCGCCGGTCAGCCGGAACGGCTGACCCGACCCGACCTGCCACACCGGACACCCCGGGCGGGCTGGGACTCCAGACGGTGTCCCAGCCCGGCCCGGGGCGGGTCGGCCCCGGCGCATGGCAGGTTCAGGTCACGCCCGTCACGACGAGGAGCGGGCGAGCGGGTCTCAGTGGACGAGGGCCGCCGGGCAGTGCGCGAGCAGGTCCGTCGGGGCGTGCAGGACCAGGTCGGGGCCGGCGGCGAGCAGCGCGGCGACGTCCCCGCCGTGCCAGGTCGTGGCGACGGCGGTCGCCCCGGCGTCCCGGCCGCTGAGCAGGTCGATGACCGCGTCGCCGACCATCATCGCCTGCGCCGGCGGCACGTCGAGGTGGCCGAGCGCCTGGAGCACGATGTCCGGGGCGGGCTTCGGGCGGGCCACCTCGTCGGAGCCGATCACCTGGTCGAACAGGCCCAGCACGCCGAGCGTGTCCAGCAGGGAGCGGGCCCGGGGGCCGCTCTTGCCGGTGGCGATCGCCATCCGGATCCCCCGGGAGTGCAGCGTCTCCAGGGTCTCCCGGACGCCGGGGAAGAGCGGCACCAGGTGGGCCATCCGGTAGCTCTCCCGGACGAACGGCTCCTCCATCTCCAGCGGCAGCCCCATCAGCCGCATGATGTCCGGGAAGTACCGGCCCATGTGCCGGTTGTACTCCTCGAACGGCGCCGGCCCGTCGCCCACCACCTCGGCGTACGCGATGCTGAACGCCTCACGCATGACGGCCGAGCTGTCGACGATGACGCCGTCGAGGTCGAACACGACCGCGCGGATCGGGCCGCGGACCGGCGACTGCGGGGTCACCTCGACGGTGGACGATGGGTGGCTCATGGCTGCTCCCGGAAGCGAGTGGGGCCGACGGTGGTTCTCACCGGTCGCGATGGCCCGCCAGCGCGTGCTGCCGCTCCGGCGCCGTGGGCCGGGCGGACTGGTAGATCCGTTCGATGATGTCGATGGTCCGGCGGGCCTCGGCGACGGCCGCGCCGCGGGACGCCGGTTCGGCGAGCAGCGCGGGCAGCTCGTCGAGCTGGCGGTCGTACTCGGCGCCGATCGGCTCCTCGGGCAGCGGCAGCCGGACGGTCTCGCCGTCACGGGTGCGGGTCAGCACCGGCGTGGGCTCCCGGTTGGGGCTGAAGCCGAACGTGCAGCGCAGGGTGGCCGACCCGGCGGCGCCGTGCACGGTGAGGGTGGTGCGGTCCAGCGACTCGTGCGAGGCCCAGCAGGCGTGCAGGGCGACCGAGGCCCCCTCGGCGGTGAGCAGGAAGCCCCGGGCGGTGTCCTCGACGTCGCCGTGGGCGCGGTCACCGGCGCCGGCGTCGCTGCGCCAGGCGGCGTGGGCGGCGCTGTCGTTGACGAAGTCGGCGGAGACGCTGCCGATGGCGTGGGCGACCCGGGTCGGGCCGAGCATCGGCAGCACGGTGTCGAGCAAATGCCAGCCGAGGTCGACCAGCGCGCCGCCGCCGGAGAGGTCGCGGCGGGTGAACCAGCCGCCCGCGTCGGGCACGCCACGGGCGCGGACCCAGGCCACGTCGACGTGCCGGATCGGGCCCAGCTCGCCGGCCACCCCGGTCAGCGCCCGGATGTCGGCGCGGTAGCGGGCGGCGCTGCCGGCGAGCAGCACCGCGCCGCCGTCGCGCTCCGCGTCGGCCAGCAGGGTCGCCTCGGCGGAGGTGAGGCAGACGGGCTTCTCCAGGAACACCGGTAGGCCCCGGCGCAGCAGCCGGGCGGCGACGGTGGCGTGCAGGTGGTTCGGTACGGCGACCACCACCAGGTCGACCGAGTCGGCCGGCAGCTCGTCGACGTCGGCGTACGCGAACGGGACGTGGTGGGTGTCGCGGACCCGGTCGCGTACGCCGGCCGCCGGATCGACCACGGCGGTGACCGCGTAGCCGGGGTGCGCGGCGAGCCGGGGCAGCCAGATCTCCCGCCCGGCCCAGCCGAGGCCGGCCACCGCGACCCGCACCGGGCGGTCGGCCGCGGCGGCCGGGGGCCGGCCGGTCATCCGGCGAGGACGTCGGCGAGCACGGCGGCGATGTCGTGCATCTGCTGCTCGGTGCCGAGCAGCGTGCGGTGGTGCAGCCAGATGCAGTCGGAGTGGATCTGCTCGGTGTTCGGGCACCGGGCCGCGACCGACTCGACCGACTCGTCGGGCGCGCCGGCCTTCCAGAAGCCCTCGCAGCGGTAGATCGCGCGGAACGCCACGAACGCGGGCACGCCCCGGGCGATGAGCGCGTCCACGACCTCGCGGCGGCGCGCGACGTCCATGCCGGGAACGCGGAACATCGCCATGTAGTGCGGGTTGCGGTCGGTACGGGGGTCGGTGGCCTGCGGGACGACGCCGGGGATCTCGGCGAGCAGGCTCGACAGCAGCGGCCAGCGCTGCTCGCGCACCGCGATCTGCCCGTCGAGGCGGGTCAGCTGGGCGCGCAGCACGGCGGCGGTGAACTCGCCCATCCGGTAGTTCGAGCCGGTGGTGCCGTGCAGGTAGTCCCGGTCGGTGCGGGGCCGGCCGCAGCTGTGCACGAGGAACGCCCGCTCGCGCAGCTCCTCGTCGGGGAAGAGCACCGCCCCGCCCTCGCCGGCGGTCATCAGCTTGCCGTTCTGGAAGCTGAACGCGGCCACCGAGCCGAGCGCCCCGGCCCGCTTGCCCTGCCACTGCGCGCCGTGGGCGTGCGCGGCGTCCTGGAGCAGCGCCACCCCGGCGTCGGCGGCGAGCTTGTCCAGCGCGTCCATGTCGGCGAACTGGCCGGCCATGTGCACGGGCATGATGACCTTGGTGCGCGGCGTGATCGCGGCCTCGACGGCGGCCGGGTCGACGCAGTAGGTGTCCAGGTCGACGTCGACCGGCACGGCGACCGCGCCGAGCCGCTGGGCGGCCAGCGAGGACGAGATGAACGTGAAGGCCGGCACGATGACCTCGGTGCCCGGCCCGACGCCGAGCACCTCCAGCGCCACCTCCAGCGCGTGCGTGCCGTTCGTGACGGCGAGCGCGTGCGGCGTGCCGTGGTACGCCCCGAACTCCGCTTCGAAGGAGTCGACCTCGCTGCCGCCCATCCGCCACCACTGGCCCTGCTCGAGGGCGCGGATCAGGCCGGCGCGCTCCTCGTCGCCGAACTGCGGCCACTCGGGGAACTCGGACACCGTCGAGGGCTGACCACTCATGACTTCCCACTTCCCAACTCGGGCAGACCAGGGGCTTCGCCGGACCATCGGGCGGGACGACCCGGGACCGCCGGTACGCGGTCCGGGCACACCGGGCGCCGGATGGCCGGTTCGAGGTAGGTGACGCATCCGTTGGAGCCGGCGGCGTCGCTTCGGCAGGGAGGACGGTAACCGAAGCGGACACGCGGTCACCGCCCCTAACAGCCCCTAGCCACCCCTTAGTCCGCCCGTGCCGCGGCCACCGCCGGTTCGCCCGACGCCGTGGGCGTAGTAAGACTGCGGTGGACCAGTCATCGGGCCTTGTCGGGACAGGGCCACGCCCCCGCGAGGTGAAGCGTGTCGGACGTGCTGCTGCTGAACGGCCCGAACCTGGGCATCCTCGGCCGACGGGAGCCGGAGATCTACGGCACCGACACCCTGGAGGACATCGAACGGGCGGTCGGCGAGGAGGTCGCCGCCCGGGGCTGGCGGGTGGTGGCCGAGCAGCACGACTGCGAGGGCGCCCTGATCCGGGCGATCCAGGACAACTATGAGACCGTGGGCGCCATCGTCAACCCGGGCGCGCTGATGATCGCCGGCTGGAGCCTGCGGGACGCCCTGGCCAACTATCCCCGGCCCTTCGTCGAGGTGCACCTGTCCAACGTCTGGGCCCGGGAGAGCTTCCGGCACGACTCGGTGATCGCCCCGCTGGCCAGCGGCGTCATCGTCGGGCTCGGGTCGCTGGGCTACCGGCTGGCCGCCCGCGCCCTCGTCGCGACCGTCCGATGACGACCCGACGCCGCACCGTCCGGCTCCACCGACGTCGATACGGCAGCGGTACGGTCGTCCGCACGTTCCGACTCTCCCCGAAGGACATCACGTGCACATTCCCATCCTCGTCCTGACCCTCATCCTCGCCGCGGTGTTCCTGGGCACCGCCGTGCCGAAACTCACCGGGCAGACGCAGATGCGCGAGCGGATGGATCACCTCGGCGTGTCGGCGGGCCTGACGCGCCTGCTCGGGGTGCTGGAACTCGCCGCGGTCGCCGGGCTGCTGCTCGGTCTGCTCTGGCCGCCGCTGGGCATCGCGGCGGCGATCGGTCTCGCCCTGCAGATGGTGGGCGCGGTGGTCTACCACGCCCGCGCGAAGGACCCGGCCGCGATGACCCTGACGCCGGTGATCTTCGCCCTGGCCGCCCTGGCGCTCGTGTTCCTGCACGTGCGGCAGGGCTGAGGCCGCGCGTGTCCGGTCCGCAGCGCGGCGACGGCGTGCTGGGCGTCGACGTCGGCGGCACCAAGGTGGCGCTGCGCGCGGAGGCGCCCGGACGACCGGCGTACGAGCGGACCTTCCGCTGGCCGCGCGGCGCCGACCCGGCCGCGGACCTGGCCGCGCTGGCCGCCGAGGTGGACCGGCTGCGCGACGCGTGGGGCCCGGTGGGCGCGGTCGGGGTGGCGATGCCGGCGACCACGGACCCGGTGGGCACCGTCACCACCTGGCCCGGGCGGCCCGGTTGGGCGGGGCTGGACCTCGCCGGCGCGCTGCGCCGCCTCTTCCCCGGGGTGGCGACCGCCGTCGCCGACGACGGTGACCTAGCCGCGCTGGCCGAGGCCCGGCACGCCGGCCACGACGACGTGGTCTACCTGGGCCTCGGCACCGGGATCGGCGGCGGCGTGGTGCTGGCGGGGCGGTCGGTGCCCGGCCGGTCCTCCGCCGAGATCGGGCACATGGTCGTCGCCCTCGACGGCGAGCGCTGCGACTGCGGCCGGCGCGGCTGTCTCCAGTCGATCGCGTCCGGCCCGGCCACCCTGCGCCGGGCGGGCGCCGGCCGCGGCGGCGAGGTGAGCTTCGACGACCTGCGGTCGGGGCTCGACGAGCGCCGGTCGTGGGCGGTGGAGGCGGTCGACGCGAGCTGCCGGGCGCTGGCGGCGGCGGTGGTCAGCCTCGGCGAGCTGCTGGACCCGGCGTTGGCGATCGTCGGCGGCGGCTTCGCCGCCGGCCTGCCGGGCCTGGTGCCGCTCGTCGCCGAGCGGGCCCGGTCCGCCGGCCGGCCGGGGCGGCCGGCGCCACCGGTACGGGCCGCCGCCCTCGGCGCGTTGTCGTCCCTGCACGGCGCGGTGGAGCTGGCCCGTGACCTGGCCGGCACGCCGGCCCCCGTGCGTTCAGTCCCCACCACGTAGAGGAGATCAGCCATGGTCAGGATCGGTGTCATCGTCGGCAGCACGCGGCCCGGCCGCAAGGCCGACGCCGTGGCCCGCTGGGTGCGGGAGGTCGCCGCCAGGCGGGGCGACGCCACGGTCGAGGTGGTCGACATCGCCGACTACGACCTGCCGCACTTCGACGAGGTGCTGCCGCCGTCGATGGCGCCGTCGAGGCGCCCCGCCGTACGCCGCTGGGCGTCGACCGTCGCCGGGTTCGACGGCTTCGTCTTCGTCACCCCGGAGTACAACCACTCCATCCCGGGCGCGCTGAAGGACGCCGTCGACTTCCTGTTCCAGGAGTGGCAGCACGCGTCGGCCGGCCTCGTCAGCTACGGCGTGCACGGCGGCACCCGGGCGGCGGAGCACCTTCGGCTGGTGCTCGGGCAGGTCGGGGTGGCCGACGTCCGGTCCCAGGTGGCGCTCTCCCTGACGACCGACTTCGTCAACTTCCGCGACTTCCGGCCGGCGGCCCACCACGAGCAGGCCCTCGGCACCATGCTCGACGAGGTGGTCGCCTGGGCCGGCGCGCTGCGGACGCTTCGCCGGCGCTGACGCACCTGCGCCGAGGCGACCGGGTCGCCCCCGGCCGTCCGGGCTCCCGGGAGACGGCAGCGGTCACGCGTCGCGGGTCGCTGGAGGTGGCAGCCGCAGCCCGGCCGGCACCCGGACCCCCGCCGGCCACAGCTTCGACGCCGGGGGCCGCTGCGTCTGGTCGATCCTCGACAGGTCGACCAGCCCGCCACTGAAGGTGGCGCCGGCGAAGGAGACGCTGCCTCCGGCGAAGCGGGCGCCGTCGAACGAGACCGTTCCGCCGGAGAACGTGGCGCCGTCGAACGACAGCGGGCCGGTGATCGTCGCGTCGGCGAAGGTGACGGTGCCGTCGCCGGTGAAGGTCGCGCCGCGGAAGTCCCCTCCGTCCAGGACCATTCCGGAGAAGTCGAAGTCGTGGCCGCGCCAGGTGCGCGGGTCGTCGTCGGGCAGGTGGAGGTTGTCGCGGACGAGCCGGATGACGGTGTGCCTGAGCTGGCGTTCCTGCCTGAGGTCCCCGGGGGCCTCCGCCGGGTACGTCGTGAGGGGTCCCCGCTCGCGATCCTGCGGATCAGGGACCGGGCCGGGGGCCTCCGGCGGCGGGTTCCAGGGCTGACGAAGGTAGGCGCACAGCACGTCGATGCTGCCCTGGCGGCTCTCCGGCGCGTCGTTGGCCAGCGCCGCGAAGGCGTAGACGCCCGCGGTGCGGACGGAGACGTCCCGCGCCCCGAGCAGTTCGGCCGCCTTGCAGAAGCGGTCGAGCAGGGTCCTCGTCTCCTCGCGGTACGCCTCCACCTCGCTGAGGCGCTGCCGTCGGTAGGCCGCGGTCAACGCCACCACGGCGCCGACGCCACCGACCAGGGTGAGCACGATCTTCACCGCGTCGAGCGCGTCCCGGGCACTCCACGCCGTGGCCACCGGCGCCCCGGGCGTCGTCTGCTGGTCGGGGCCGGCGCCGACGACCGGCTGGCCGAGCACATGCCACAGCAGCACACCGGCGACCGTGGCGACCGCCGACGCCGCCACGAGCAGCAGCACGACGTGCACGAGGAACGGCATGGCCGGGGGGCGGGGCCGCCTTCCCACGGTCATCCTGACCCTCCGGCGTCGACCGGTGCCCCACACCGCCACGGCCGACACCACCAGGACCGCCACCAGCCAGAACCGGCCGACCCACCGGGCGGCCGAGAGCGCCACGTCGCCCCACCAGGACGGCGCGACGAGCACCACCGCGACGGCGAGCAGGCCCGCCGCCAGCACCTGCCGCACGGGGGGCGTCCGGGGAAAGCCCCGCACCGCCCGGCTCACCTGCAATCCTCCACGCACCACGCCATGGTGACCGGGCGACGCCACCGTCCACTACGGGCGGTTCCCCATCGGGGCCCGCAAGGCGCGGGCCGGCGTCAACCGGCCCGCTCGGCCCGGCGCAGCAGCGCGGCGGCGACGCAGCCGCCCGCGAAGACGGCCACGGCGCCGACCGTCTGGCCGGTCTCCAGGGCGGAGCGGAACGCGTCGGAGACGAGCGCGCGCTCCGACTCGCTCCGCGCGGCGGCCAGCGCGGCGGGGAACGACCCGGCGCCGGCCACGGCGGCGGGCAGCAGGGCGGCGAACCGGGCGTTGAGGATCGCGCCCAGCACGGCGATGCCGAGGCTGCTGCCGACCTCCGTCATGGTGCCGTCCACGCCCGCCCCGGCCCCGGCCTTCTCCGGCGGGATCGCGCTCATCACGGCCTCGACGATGGCCGGGTTGGCCACGGCGCAGCCGGCGCCCATCACCAGCAGGCCCGGCAGCAGCATCCCGTAGCCGTCCGTCGGAGCGTGGGTGATCAGGGCGAGACCGCCGGCGAGCAGCGTCATGCCGAGGGCGATCGACCACGCCAGCCCGATCCGGTGGATCACCCGCGCGGCGACCCCGCCCACGTTCAGCAGGACGATGGAGAGGGCGAACGGCATCATCCGCAGCCCCGCCTCCCAGGCCGGGTAGCCACGCACGAACTGCAGGTGCTGGGTCAGCAGGAACAGCGCGCCGGTCGCGCCGAAGGTGATCAGGACGACGCCGGAGACCGCGCCCACGAAGCGGGGGTTGCGGAAGAAGTGCATGTCCAGCATGGGGTCGGCGACCCGCCGCTCCCAGGCCACGAAGGCGGCGAGCAGGAACACCCCGGCGACCGCCGTGCCGAGCACCGGGGCGGCCCCCCAGCCCTGCTCCGGCCCGGCGATGATCGCGTAGACGACCCCGGTCAGGCCGGCCGTGGAGAGCAGCACCCCGCCCAGGTCGAGGCGACCGCCGGCCGGCTGGCGCGACTCCGGCACCAGCGCCCACGCCGCCGCCAGGCAGAGCAGCACGATCGGGACGTTGACCAGGAAGATCGCCCCCCACGGGAGGTGGGCGAGGACGAGCCCGCCGAAGGGCGGCCCGGCCGCGAACCCCAGCGCGCTCGCCGCCGCCCAGAGGCCGATCGCCCGGGACCGCTCGGCGTCGTCGAAGACCTGCATCGCCACCGCGAGGGTGGCGGTGACCAGCAGCGCGCCGCCGACCCCCATGCCGGCGCGGGCCGCGATCAGCTGGCCGCTGGACTCGGCGAGCCCGGCGACCAGCGACCCGAGCCCGAACAGCACGAGCCCGGCCAGCAGCATCCGGCGACGGCCGTACCGGTCGGCGGCGCTGCCCGCGGTCAGCAGCAGTCCGCACTGGACCAGCGCGTACGCGTTGATCATCCACTGCACGTCGGCGGTGCTGGCGGCCAGTTCGGTCGTGAGCACCGGGATCGCCACGGTCAGCACGGTGTTGTCGAGCACCACGGTGACCTGGGCGAGGCAGAGCACGGCGAGGATCAGCCACCGGCCGCGCACCCGACCGGCCGGTGCGCCGGCGGCCGGCGCAAGCGCCGTGGTCGTCATCGGGCAGCCGGGGCGAAGCGGGCGATGGGGTTGGTCAGGGTGCCGACGAGTTGCAGCGCGGCCGACGGGTCGGCCAGGTCGACCATCTGCTGGTTGTTGCGCAGCTGGAGCCGGTTCAGGCAGGACAGCGCGAACTCCGGGGCGAACAGGTCGTAGCGCCGCAGCCGCTCGGCGAGGTGCGGGACGCTGTCGGCGTAGTCGGCGGCGCACTCGGCGACCGTCCGCCAGAAGGTCTCCTCGTCCAGCACGCCCTCGGTGACGAGGATCGCGCTGAGGTAGCGCAGGAAGCAGTCGAAGACGTCGGTGAAGATGGAGAGCAGCTTCATGTCCTCCGGCACCTCGGCCCTGACCCGTTGGACCTGCGGGGGCAGGTCGGCGTCCGGGTCCATCACCACGATCTCCTCGGCGATGTCCTTGAAGATCGCCCGCTCGACCGTTCCGCCGTCCAGGACGAGGATGACGTTCTCGCCGTGCGGCATGAAGGCCAGGTCGTGGGCGTAGAAGCTGTGCAGCAGTGGGGTGAGGTAGGCGTCGAGGTAGCGGCGCAGCCACACCTGCGGCGCCAGCCCCGACCGGGCGATCAGCGCGGCGGCGAACGAGCGGCCGTCGCGGTCGGTGTGCAGCAGGGACGCCATGGTGGCCAGTCGCCGGCCCGGCTCCAGGGCGGGCACCGGGCTCTCCCGCCACAGGGCGGCCAGCATCTTGCGGTACGGGGAGTACCGGTCGGTGGCCGCCTCGTACTCCAGGTGTCGGTACCCGACGGCGGCCCGCTCGCGGATGATCGTGAGCCCGGTGCGCTTGAGGACCTCGTCGCCGTCGATCAGGTCGGCCAGCCAGTCGTTGATGGCCGGGGTGGCCTCCATGTAGGCGGCGGAGAGCCCCCGCATGAAGCCCATGTTCAGCACGGACAGCGCCGTCTTGACGTAGTGCCGGGACGGGTCGGTGACGTTGAAGAAGGTGCGGATGGACTGCTGGGCGAGGTACTCGTCGGGGCCGGGGCCGAGGCAGACCAGCCGGTGCTGCGCCACCTCGGCGGCGAAGGTGACGGAGATCTTGTTCCACCACTGCCACGGGTGCACCGGGATGAGCAGGTAGTCGGCCGGGTCGAGGCCGAGCCCGGTCAGGGTGTCGGCGAACCCGGCGAGGGTGTCGTCACCGAGTTCCGCGCGGATCAGCGTGTCGTAGTCGAGGTCGGCGGCGCAGGTGAAGGTCGTCCGGTCGCGGTGCGCGGCCAGCCAGATCAGCCGTACCGGCTTGCCGGCCTCCGGGGCGTACCCGTGGTATTCGTGGATGCCGAAGCCGATGCGGCCGTTGTTCGCGACGAAGCCCGGGTGGCCCTCGGTCATCTGGGTCTCGATGGTCTGGAAGTCCGCGTCGGCGAGGTCGGCGGCGCTGACCGCCGGCTTGTCGAGCTTGTACGCGGTGCTGGCCAGGGTGGAGCTGATCTCCTCCAGGTAGACGGGGAGGATCTGGTCGGTGAGGCCGAGCGCGCCCCGCAGGTCGAGGCAGAACTCCAGGGCGTCCAGCGGCAGTTCGGTGTCGCCGCGGTGGCGGGTGATGCTGTCGGCGTCGATCCGCCAGTGGTCGAGGGCCAGCAGGCTCGCGGTGAACCGGTAGACGACCTCGCCGTCGTCGCCGCGCACCTGGTAGCGCCGCTCCCCCGCCGGGCCGGCGGGGACGGGCTCGCCCGCGGGGACGGGCTCGGGCGCGAGGAGCCGCTCGTGGGCGAACTCGGCCAGCGCCTTGCGGACCAGCAGCCGGTTGGCGTGGGCCCAGTTCGCGGGCGTCAGGTGGGCCACGGATGCGAGCGGGTTCACGCGGGCACGTCTCCTCGGGTTGCGGCGTGGAACTGGTCACGGGTGCAGACGCTGAGCAGCGCGTCCTTCTCGGGCTTGCGGATCGGGCCGACGACGGTGAAGCCGACGGCCGCGTTGAGGGCGTGCACCGCCGTGTTGCGCACGTCGGGCTCCACGACGACGCGCCGGGTGGCCGGGTCGGCGAAGAGCCACGCCATCACGGTGGTGATCACCGCCCGGGTGAAGCCGTGCACCGGCGCGTCGGCGGGCGCGCAGAGGAAGTGCATGCCGATGTCGCCGTCGGCCGCGTCGTACAGGCCGACGAGTTCGACCTGGGCGGGGTCGTACCGCTCGGCGAGGAAGGCCGGCCGGCCCTCGTGCAGGCCGAGGAACGCGTCGTGGTGCGGGTGCGCGGCGATGCGCCGGTACTCCTCGGCGACCCGGGCCAGGTCGGCGTCCTGCATCAGCCAGAACGCCGCCTTCGGGTGGGTCACCCAGCGGTGCAGCAGCGGCGCGTCGGCGTCCGGGTCGATGGCACGCAGGACGAACTCGCCGAGCCGGTCGTCGACCCGGCGGTGGACCACCTCGGTCACGACGCGGCCCCGGCCGGCACGCCGAACTCCTGGAAGGCGATGCCCTTCTCGATCGGGTAGTGCTCGCGGCCCAGCAGCTCCCGGATGATCCACGAGTTGCGGTACGGCCCCATGCCCAGGTCGGGCGAGGTGATGCTGTGCGTGTGGGTGCCGGCGTTCTGGAGGAAGATGCCCCGGCCGGTGTGGTCGATGCTGTAGTTGCGGGCCACGTCGAAGCGACCGTGCGCGTCCCAGCGGATCCGGTCGCGCACCGGCTCCAGGAACTCCGGGACGCGGTAGTGGTAGCCGGTGGCCAGCACCAGCCCCTCGGTGTCCAGCGTGAAGTCGCGCTCCTGCTCCACGTTGCGCAGGCCCAGCGTGTACGTCCCGCTCGGCTCGTCGTAGGCGGCGGTGGTCAGCGCGGTGTTGGTCAGCAGCCGGGTACGGACCGGGCCGGAGATGCTCCTGGCGTAGAGCAGGTCGTAGATCTCGTTGATGAGGTCGGCGTTGATGCCCTTGAACAGCCCCTTCTGCTCGGACTCCAGCCGGTAGCGGGTGGGCTCGGGCAGGGCGTGGAAGTAGTCCACGTAGTCCGGCGAGGTCATCTCGAGGGTGAGCTTGGTGTATTCGAGCGGGAAGAACCGGGGCGACCGGGTCACCCAGTTGAGCTGGTAGCCGCACGTGTCGATGTCGCCGAGCAGGTCGTGGTAGATCTCGGCCGCGCTCTGCCCGCTGCCGACCACCGTGATGCTCCGCTTCGCGCGCAGCGCCGCCCGGTGCTCCAGGTACCGCGAGTTGTGGATCATGTCGCCGCCGAGCCCCGCGCAGGCGTCCGGCACGTACGGCGGGGTGCCGGTGCCGAGCACCAGGTGCCGGGCCCGGTAGGTGGCCGACTCCCCCGTGGCCGTCACCGTGACCCGCACGCTGTAGTGCTCGTCGGCCGGGTCGAACTCGACGGCGGTGACCTGCTGTCCGAACCGGACGCTGCGCAGCTTCCCGGCGGCCCAGCGGCAGTAGTCGTCGTACTCGCTGCGCAGGGGGAAGAAGCTCTCCCGGATGTAGAAGGGGTACAGCCGCCCGGACTCCTTGAGGTAGCTCAGGAAGGAGTACGGCGAGGTCGGGTCGGCGAGCGTGACCAGGTCGGCGATGAACGGCGTCTGGAGCCGGGTCGACTCCAGCAGCATCCCGGGATGCCAGCTGAAGCTGTCCCGCGCCTCCAGGAAGATGCCGTCGAGTTCGTCGATCGGCTCGGTCAGGCAGGCCAGGCCCAGGTTGTACGGGCCCAGCCCGACGGCGATGAAGTCGTGCGTCGACATGCGGTTCTCCAGAACGGGGGCGGATCGTCAGCCGACGGAACAGGACAGCTCGGCGGTGGCCCTGGTCTGCGCGTACCAGCCGGCGTGTTCGGCGATGAGGTCGAGGACGTGGGCGATGTCGTCCATCGTGGTCTCGGGGTTGAGCAGGGTGAACTTGAGGTAGTGCGCGCCGTCGACCTTGGTTCCGGCGACGAGGCCGGCGCCGGAGGCCGCCAGCGCCTCGCGGGCGTACAGGTTGGCGTCGTCGACGACCTCCCGGCCGGCGGCGGCCGGCACGTAGCGGAAGACCACCGTGCTCAGCTGCGACCGGGTCACCACCTCGAAGCGGGGGTCCCCGGTGAGCAGCTGCCACGCGGCGGCGGCACGGTCGACGACCTCGTCGAAGAGCGCGCCGATCGCGTCCGGCCCCATGATCCGCAGGGTCAGCCAGAGCTTGAGGGCGTCGAAGCGGCGGGTGGTCTGGATGCTCTTGTCGACCTGGTTGGGGATGCGCTGCTCGACCATCCGGGCGGGGTTGAGGTAGTCGGCGTGCCAGGTGGCGTGCCGCAGCACGCGCCGGTCACGCACCAGCAGCGCGCTGGAGCTGACCGGCTGGAAGAACGACTTGTGGTAGTCGACGGTGACCGAGTCGGCCCGCTCGATGCCGTCGAGCAGGTGCCGCCGGGTCGGCGACACCAGCAGCCCGCAGCCGTACGCGGCGTCGACGTGCAGCCAGACGCCGGCGGCCGCGCAGATGTCGGCGATCTGCGGCAGCGGGTCAATGGTGCCGAAGTCGGTGGTGCCGGCGGTGGCGACCACGGCCATCACCACCAGGCCCTCCTCCCGGCACCGGGCGATCTCCCGGGCCAGGTCGGCGGTACGCATCCGCCGGTCGGCGTCGGTGGGCACGGTGACCACCGCGTCGGCGCCGAGGCCGAGCAGCTTGGCCGCCTTCTGCACGCTGAAGTGGCCGGCCGCCGAGGTGATGATGCGCAGCCGGGACAGCAGCTCCGGGCGGGACTGCCGCTCGGTCGCCCGGCCGACGAGGTTCGCGCAGGTCTCCTCGCGGGCCAACAGCATCGCCTGGAGGTTGGACTGGGTCCCGCCGCTGGTGAAGATGCCGTCGGCCGCCGGCCCCAGGCCGATCCGGTCGGCGGTCCAGTCGACGAGCCGGCGTTCGATCAGGGTGCCGCCGGCGCTCTGGTCCCAGGTGTCCAGCGAGGAGTTCACGGCGCTGAGCACCGCCTCCCCGAGCAGCGCGGGGATCACCACCGGGCAGTTGAGGTGCGCCAGGTAACGGGGGTGGTGGAAGTAGACGGCGTCGCGCAGGTAGACGTCGTGGAGCTCGTCGAGCGCCGCGCCGCTGTCGCCCAGCGGCCGGTCCAGGTCGATGCCGGCGATCCGCGGCGCCAGCTCGTCCGGTGTCACGCCCGTGAACGGCCGGTCCGCGTCGGCCACCCGGGCCGCCACCCGACCGATCCCCTCGGCCAGCACGCGCCGGTACTCCTCGACCGTGCCGGCGGTGAACAGGTGGGCGCGGGCGCCGTCAGACCCGGGGGTCACCCCGGTCGTAGGCACCTGGACGGTGGATCCGGGCAGGCTCATGCGGGTCCTCAGCGGTCGGGAATGGACGGTGGGGCGGAGATGGCGCGACGTCACCATCCGCCCGCAGTCGGTGATCGAGCGAGCTTAGGTTACCCTAACCTAAGCATGTGTCAACAACGTTGCCCACATTGAGCGATATCACTCAGCCCGGCAGCTTCGTCAATTCCCGTTCGCCTGGCGCCACAACGGATTGGCGCCGGAACCGCCGCTGGTGGGCGAGGCCCAGCGCGACGCCGAGCGCCACCAGGACGATGGAGCCCACCGCGACCGCGGGATAGCCGAACACCTCGGCCGCCGCCAGCGCGATGGAGGCCGCCACGAACGAGCAGACCAACCCGAACGACGACAGCACCGTGAAGTCCGTGCCGCCCGTGCCGGGCCGGGAGTAGTCCATGTTGACCGTGTAGAGCACGACGTTGGCGATCGTGTAGGCGGCCATGAAGCAGCAGAGCGCGACGACCGTCCCGGCGAGCGGGGCCCGGCCGTTCATCAACGGCAGCAGCATCGCCGTGGACAGCGCGAGCGCCACTCCCCCGGCGACGAGCACCCGGCCGCGCCCGAACCGGCCGATCGCGGCCCCGGCGACCAGACCGGCCACGATGGCCGGCAGGCTGGTCACCACGCCGGTCACCACGCCGATGCGCCCCAGCGACCAGTCCGCGTCGACCAGGGCCGGCGTCACGAGGGCGTACGTCGCGCCCGCGCCGATGTAGACCGGGGGCACCACGCCGAAGGTCCACCAGCGGCAGCCCGGCTGGCCGAGCACGGACAGCAGCGCCCGGTAGGCCTGGCCGGCGCTGGCGACGCGGTCGGTGCGCTCCGGCTCCCGGAACCGCCACACCACCAGCAGGCCGACAGCGGTCAGCGCGGCGAGCAGCAGGATCGCGGGCACCCAGCCGAACCGGTCGTAGACGACCACGCAGGCGCCGCCGCCGAGCAGATTGCCGACGTAGCTCGCGGCGACCTGGATGCCGTTACCGGTGCCCCGCGACCGCTCGGAGAGCAGCCGGACGGCGACGGCGTCGACGGCGATGTCCTGCGTCGCGGAGAGGAACACGTACGCGACGCAGATCGCGACGACCGGGCCGAGCTGCCCGGCCGGGCGGTCGAACGGCAACAGGGCCAGCAGGGCCAGCACCAGGCCGCCCTGGAGCACCAGCAGCCACGACCGGTAGTGGCCGCGGTGGCGGGAGCCGTACCGGTCGATCAGCGGCGCCCAGAGGAACTTGATCGGCCAGACCAGACCGACGAACTGGAGCAGCGCCAGCGTGTCGAGGGAGGTGCCGCCGTCGCGCAGGATGGCGGTCAGCCCGACGGTGATGAAGCCGATGCCGAGGTACTGCGTGACGTAGAGCGCGGTGAGCGTGCCGAGCCGACCTCTCACCTGGCGCTCCAGTAGGCCAGCGAGGTGAGCTGGTGTTTGCCGACGCCCAGGGTCCGCCGGACGTGCTTGGTGATGCCGCGCGTGCTGGCCGCCTCGCAGGCCACCCAGTAGTGGGCGTCCTCGGCGGCGGGCAGGGCCGCGCAGACGGTCTCGACCAGGTGCCGCCCGTCGTCGCGGCGCGGCACCCAGTTGACGTCGTGCGTGGCCGCGGCGCGCGGCGCCAACTCCTTCTCGCCCTCGTGGGCGTACTCCAGCCAGACCGTCGCCGGGACGTCGGTGGTCGCGGCGAGCAGGCTGTTCACCGCCGGCAGCGAGGCGGCGTCGCCGACCAGGTACAGGTGCCGCGGCGCGGGGTCCGGCAGGCTGAACGCGGTGCCCTGCACGGTGGCGTCGATGGTGTCGCCCACCTGGGCGGCGGCGGCCCAGCGGGCGGCGCACCCGTCGTGGATGGCGAACTCCAGGTCGAACCGGCCGGTCGCCGGATCCGGGTCGACGAGGGTGTACGCGCGCTGGTGCGGCTTGCCGTCGTTGTCGAACCACAACCGGACCCACATGGTGGGGTGCACGCCGCAGGCCTCCAGCAGCCCGCCGCCGTCCATGCGCAGCCGGCGGTAGTGCTCGCCGACGGACTCGGTGCCGAGCACGGTCAGCCGGAAGTCGCGGCCGCCCATCGCCTTGAGCACCAGGGCTTCCCAGTTTCGCTTCACGCACCCCTCCAGGTAAGGTCTGCCTCAGTTAGGGGAGGGTAGCCTAAGTTGACGTTCCTGTGGCAGGCGGGACGACCGCCCATCCGCGCGGCGCACCGATGACCGGAATCCATCGTGACCGGTGGGGAGTCCCGCACCTGCGCGCCGACTCCGTCGACGGCCTCGCCCGGTTGCAGGGGCGGGTCGCCGCCCTCGACCGGGCCTGGCAGATCGAGGTCGAGCGGTGGCGCTCGGAGGGCCGGCTCGCCGAGCACGTCGGTCCCACCGAGCTGGGCTGGGACTCCTTCGCCCGCCGGGCCCGCCTCGACGACACCGCCCGGCGCTGCTTCGAGCGGCTCGCCCCCGACACCCGCCGATGGATCACCGCCTACGTCGACGGGGTCAACGAGGCGCTCGCCGAGGGCGCCGCCGCGGCACCCGAGTTCGCCGCGGTCGGCTGCGCCCCGGGGCGGTGGCGGCCGTGGTCGCCGCTGGGTGTCTTCCTCGTCCAGCACGTGCTCTTCTCCACCTTCCCCAACAAGCTGTGGCACGCCCACGTCGCCGCCACCCTCGGTCCGTCCGCGACCGACCTGTTCGCCGTCGAGGGCCCCGACGGCTCGGGCAGCAACGCCTGGGCCGTGCCCGGCGACCCCGGCGCCGGGAGGGCGCCGGTCATCGCCGGCGACCCGCACCGCATCCTCGAACTGCCCGGCATCTACCAGCAGGTGCGCCTCGCCTGCCCCGAGTTCGACGTGTTCGGCTTCGCGTTCCCCGGGGTCCCCGGCCTCCCCCACTTCGGACACGCCGGCGAGGTCGCCTGGGCCGTCACCAACGCCATGGCCGACTACCAGGACCTCTACCGCGAACAGCTGCGCCGCGACGGCGACCGGGTCCTGGTCCGCGAGGCGGACGGCTGGGCGCCGGCGCACCGGCACGTCGAGCGGATCGAGGTCCGCGGCGGCGAACCGGAGTCCGTCGAGGTGATCGAGACGCCGCGCGGGCCGGTCGTCGACCACGACCGGGGCACCGGCGAGGCGATCAGCCTGCGCACCCCCAGCCGGGTCGAGCAGCGCCTCGGCTTCGACGCGCTGCTGCCGCTGCTGCGGGCCAGGAGCGCCGACGACGTCGCCGACGCGCTGCGCGACTGGGTCGAGCCGGTGAACAGCGTCCTGGTCGCCGATCGGCGCGGAGCCATCCGTCAGCTGGTCGCCGGGCTCGTTCCGCTGCGCGACGACCGGTGCCGCCGCGAGCCCGTGCCCGGCGGGGATCCGCGGTACCGGTGGCACGGCGGCTACGCCGAGCCGCGCCGCACCGCCGTCGACGGGTCCGCGGTCTGCGCCAACGACCGCCGCCCCGACGTGGCGGACCTCGGCACCGGCTTCGCCCCGCCGCACCGCGCCCGCCGCATCCGCGCCCTGCTGGCCGAGGGCGCCCGGCCGGAGGCCGTACACATGGACACCCGGCTGGAGGCCGGGGCGCTGCGGGGCGTGCTCGACCGGGTCGACCCCGGCGGGCTCAGCGAGCCGGCGCGGCGCCTGCGGGACCGGCTGGCCACGTGGGACGGGCACATGCGGGCCGACAGCGCCGACGCGGGCGCCTGGGCCGCCTGGCGCGCGGCCCTGGCCCGCCGGCTGTACGACCACCCGTGCCTGCGCCCGCTGCGCGACGCCCCGAGCGCGTTCGACGGCCTGTTCGCGCCGTGGACCGACCCGCTGTCGCGCATCGGCCACGCCCTGGACGGGGTGGCCACCGGGCTGCACCGCCTCGGCGGCGACATCGGCCCGGTGGCGGCCGGGGCGCTCGAGGACGTCGCGGCGGGCGACCCGCCGGGGCCGTGGGGCCGGCGGCACGTGCTGCACCCCGTCCACCTCGGCGTGGCCGCGGCGACCGACGAGGCGGTGCGGGCCATGCGCGCGCGCGTCGCGCTGGCCGGCGACGCCGACTGCGTGCTGGCCACGTCGAGCGTGCCCGGGGTGTCCGACGCGTGCTGGCGGGGCCCGGTGGCCCGCTACGTGTGGGACCTGACCGACCGCGCGGAGAGCCGCTGGATCGTCCCCTTCGGCGCGTCCGGGCGCCCCGGCGACCGACACTTCGACGACCAACTGCCACTGTGGGCCGGCGGCGAGCTGGTCCCGGTGGTCACCGACTGGCGAGAACTCACCCGAGAACCAGGAGACGCGACACCGTGACCTACCAGGAGAAGATTCCCGGCTTCGGCGAGCTGTCGCTCGTCGCGCTGGACCCGAAGGCCCACGCGGAGCTGGTGCACGGTTGGGTGACCGAGCCCAGGGCGGCGTTCTGGGGCATGGGCTCGCACTCGGTCGACGAGGTGCGGGAGATCTACGAGTTCGTCGACAGCCTCGCCACCCACCACGCGTACCTGATCATGCTCGACGACGCGCCGATCGGCCTGTTCCAGACCTACCAGCCGGAGGCGGACCCGGTCGGCGAGCGCTACACCGTGCGGCCCGGCGACGTCGGGATGCACCTGCTGCTCGCTCCCGGCAGGCGCCCGCCGAAGGGCCTCACCACCGCCATCGGCCCCGCCCTCGCCCGGTTCCTGTTCCGCGACCCCACCCGGCAGCGGATCGTCGTCGAGCCCGATGTGCGCAACGAGCGCGCGCTGGACCGGCTGCGGCGGGAGGGCTTCACCTTCGCCGACGAGATCGACATGCCCGACAAGCGGGCCCAGTTGGCGTTCCTGACCCGGGAACGGTTCGAGTCGGACCACGCCGTACCCGCCTGAGCGAGTGCGGTGCGACCGCGCGGCTGCGGTCGGTCGTGCGGCTGCCGGTCGGATGACGGGTGATGCGCGCGCTGCGATGCGGTGGCGGTCGCCGAGCCGGTCGCGGGCGAAAGGGTCGTGCGACGCTGTCGAGCTGAGTCGTCTGTGACATCAGGCGGTTTCTGGGCCGCTGAGGCACCGGACGGCTGTGAATCGCGAGGCACGGCCAGACCCCGCCGCACGGCGAGGCCCCGCCGGCTGCGACGGGGCCTCGCGGGGACGGGCCGGTCAGGCGGTGGGGAAGTTGTCCGGCGTACGGATGCGGTCCCGCATCAGGGCGCCCGACTCGGTGAGCACCCCCGGGCCGGTGTACATGCTGCCGGCACAGGTGCCCGGCCGCAGCGCGGCGCTGCCCTCGGCCTTGTCCGAGTAGGTCCAGTTCGCGTAGCTGATCTTCAGGCGGTCCAGCAGGTCGAGCCAGGCGTTGCTGCTGGCGACGTCGACCGCGCCGTCACCGGTGTAGGCCACCGTGCCGAACTCGGTGACGAACAGCGGCAGCCGGGCGGCGGCCCGCTCCACCTCGGCGCGGTAGTTGTCCCGGTGGGACGCGGCGTAGAAGTGGAAGGTGTACATGACGTTGGTCGCGTTCACCGGGTTGTCGATGACCTCGTTGGCGTTGGCGCCGTCGGAGACGCCCAGCGAGGACCAGCCGCGCGTGCCGACCACGACCACCGCGTCCGGGTCGTTGGCGCGGATCACCGGGATGACCTGCTCGGCGTAGCTCTTGATGGTCGCCCAGCTGACGCCGTTGGGCTCGTTGGCGATCTCGTAGATGACGTTCTTCTTGGCGGCGTTGCGGGCGGATACGGCGGCGAAGAAGGTCTTGGCCCGGTCGAGGTTGTGCATCGGGTCGCCCGGCGTCAGGGTGTGGAAGTCGATCAGCGCGTACATGCCGCGCTGCTCGGCCTCGTCGACCAGGGCGTTGACCCGGTTGGTGAAGCCGGGCGGGTCGGTCTCGTAGCCGTCCTCCTGGACGTACATGGCGATCCGCAGCAGGTCGGCCCGCCAGTCGTCGGCCAGCGCGTCCAGCGAGGCGTCGTTGTAGCAGCGGGCGAACCACTGGATGCCGTGGGTGCTCATGCCGCGCAGCTGGATCGGCCGGCCGTACTGGTTGCACAGGTTGACCCCGCACACCCGCAGCTGGCCGTTGACCGCGACCGGGGTCTGCCCGCCCGGCGGCGGGGTCGTGGGCGGCGGGGTGGTCGGCGGCGGCGTGGTGGGGGCCGGCGGGGTGGTCGGCGTGGTCGTGCCGGTGCAGGCGGTGCCGTTGAGGGTGAACGTCGTCGGCGCGGGGTTGGCGGCGCTCCAGGTGCCGTTGAACCCGACGCTGGTCGACGCGCCGGTCGCCAGCGCGCCGTTCCAGCTCACGCTGCGCGCGGTGACGGCGGTGCCGGTCTGGCTCCAGGTGGCCGACCAGCCCTGGCCGACCCCCTGCCCGGCGTCGGGGAAGGTGAAGCCGAGCGTCCACCCGTCGACCGCGTCGCCCAGGTTCTTGATCGTGATGTTGGCGGTGAAGCCACCGGACCAGCTGCTGGTGGTGTAGGTGACGGCGCAGCCGGTGGCGGCCTGGGCGTCGGCGGCCGGGACGGCGGCCGACGCCGCGACGGTCAGCGCGCCGACCGCGCCGGCCATGACCAGGGTGCGCCGGGACGGGCGCGGTAGGAGCTTCATGCGGGTGCCTTCGCTTCCGATCGGTGGTGGGGGTGCCGGCAGCACAGGGCGGCGGGACGCCACGTCCGCCCGGACGGGTACGCCGGCGCGGCCCGGCGGCGGGCCGTCACGGCGGGAGACTCGCGGAGATCCCCTGCCCGCGGGGACCGGGAGCGCTCCCATTGACGGCAGCTTAGGCGGGCCCACGCCTCCCAGCAACATGGACGCGCATCGACCCCGCCCACGACGCGCGCCGGCCCCGGGGCGCTGCCCCGGGGCCGGCGTGCCGACGGCTTCGGTCAGAAGGTGGGGGCCAGGTAGAGCAGGCGGTTCGGCGAGCCGGTGCCCGGGTTGGTGATCACGTTCGGCGTGGCCTGGGTGACCAGGTACGAGTGCACCTGGGCGGGCGTCCAGCTCGGGTTGACGCTGAGCACCCGGGCGGCCGCGCCCGCGACGTGCGGCGAGGCCATCGAGGTGCCGCTGATGGAGGAGGTGGCGGTGTCGCTGGTGGACCAGGCCGACAGGACGCCCACGCCCGGCGCGAACATGTCGGTGCAGGTGCCCCAGTTGGAGAACGAGGCCCGCGCGTCGTTGCTCTGCGACGCGTTGACGGTCAGCGCCGTCGGCACGGAGGCCGGCGAGTAGTTGCAGGCGTTGGCGTTCGAGTTGCCGGAGGCCACGGCGTAGGTGACGCCGTCGGCGATCGAGTTCGCCACCGCGGAGTTGAGGGACGCGTTGTAGGAGCCGCCGAGGCTCATGTTCGCCACCGCGGGCTGGCCCGCCTGGTGGTTGGAGGTCACCCAGTTGATGCCGGCGATGACCTGCGCCCAGGTGCCGCTGCCCTGGCAGTTCAGCACCCGCACGGCCACCAGCCGGACGTTCTTCGCCACGCCGTAGGTGTTGCCGCCGACGGTGCCCGCGACGTGCGTGCCGTGGCCGTTGCAGTCGGCGGCCGGCAGCGCGTTGTCGATCGCGTCGTAGCCGTCGACGGCCTGGCCGGCGAAGTCGACGTGGGTGGTCCGGATGCCGGTGTCGATGATGTACGCCGTCACGCCGGTGCCGCTGCTGTTGTAGGTGTAGGTGCCGCTGAGCGGGAGGGTCCGCTGGTCGATACGGTCCAGGCCCCACGGCGGGTTGTTCTGGGTGGCCGTCATCGACACGGTGTGGTTCTGCTCGACGTAGTCGACGGCGGGGTGCGCGGCGAGGCGCTTGGCGGCCCGCTCCGACAGCTTCACCTCGAAGCCGTTGAGCGCGTCACCGTAGACGTGGCCCACGCTGCCGCCGAAGCGGGCGGCGAGCGAGCCCGCGGTGCTCTTCACCTCGCCCTGCCGGGTGCCGGCGCGGCCGCCGACGCTGCTGTCCTTGAGTACCACGATGTAGCTGTCGGCCACGGCGGTCGCGCCACCGGCGCTGAGGATCTCGCCGGTGGCCGAGGCCGCCGCCGGAGCGCCGATCATGGTCGTGACCATGGCGGCGCTGGCGAACACGCTGGCCGCGGCGGCGAGGGTACGCCGATGAGTGCGAGGGAGTGTCATCTCCCGGTCCTCCTACTGTGGTGGCCCCCGGGTGGCTCGTGGCGCACCCGACAGGCGGTCTGGACGATGAGCAAACCTTAGCCGCCGCATTCATGATCGTAAATTTTGTTGATGTTCACGATGTGAGGAAGATGTTGAAAAAAAGGGGACGTGAATGCCTTGCGTGAGACAGGGCTCCATTGAGATACGTCTACTTTCCTGGTTGACTGCCGGGGGAGCACCGGGCCGTCACACATCACACCTCGACCCGTGACAGGAGTTCCTCCACCATGCTCCGAAGGCCCCTGATCCATGCCCTGTCCGCCGCCCTGGCGGCGATCCCCCTCGCTCTCGCCGCCGGGCTCACCGCCCCCTCCCCCGCCCTGCCGGCGGCCGCCGCCGCACCGGTGCGGGTCATGCCGCTGGGCGACTCGATCACCGGCTCGCCCGGCTGCTGGCGCTCGGTGCTCTGGAACCACCTCCAGTCCACCGGCCACACCGACGTCGACTTCGTCGGCACGCTCGGCCCCCAGGGCTGCGGCCAGCCGCACGACGGCGACAACGAGGGGCACGGCGGCTACCTGGTGACCGCCGTGGCGAACCAGAACCTGCTGCCGGGCTGGCTCGCCGCCACCCGGCCCGACATCGTCCTGATGCACTTCGGCACCAACGACGTGTGGAACGGCATCCCGCCCGCCACCATCCTCGCCGCGTACGGCAGGTTGGTGGAACAGATGCGGGCCAGCAACCCGGCGATGCAGGTCCTCGTCGCGAAGATCATCCCCATGGCGCCGCCCTCCTGTCCGGAATGCGGCCAGCGGGTGGTGGCTCTCAACGGCGCGATCGACGGCTGGGTGGCGGCGACCAGCACCCCGGCCTCGCCGGTGGTGGTGGTCGACCAGTGGACCGGGTTCAGCACGGCCACCGACACCTACGACGGCGTGCACCAGAACGCCTCCGGCGACCGGAAGATCGCCGACCGGTGGTATCCGGCGCTCACCGCAGCGCTGGGCGGCGCCACGCCGACGCCCACCGGCAGCCCGACGCCGACGCCCACCGGCTGCACCGCGAGCTACCGGGTGGTGGGCCAGTGGCAGGGCGGCTTCCAGAGCGAGGTGACGGTACGCAACTCCGGCGCCGCGCCGATCTCCGGATGGACCGTCCGCTTCCCGCTCGCCGAGGGCCAGCGGATCAGCCAGTCCTGGAACGCCCAGCTCTCGCAGAGCGGGGCCGAGGTCACCGCCCGCAACGTGGACTGGAACGGCGCCCTCGCCCCCGGGGCGGAGGCCACCTTCGGCCTCCTCGGCAGCACCTCCGGGGGCGCCGCCGCAGGCGCGGTGAGCTGCACGGCCGCCTGAACCGGGCCACCCGTGGGCCGGGCCGACGCGATCGGCCCGGCCGCCGGTGGGCACTGCGGCCCCGGTGTAGCCCACATCTCGGCCCAAAGTCGAGTGACGTTCATCACATGTCCGCACTCGACGCTCCTCCGGGCCGCACCCGGGACCGCACAACGGAATTCCCTTCCGGCGGCCCAGATCCGCGCCGTCCGCACACCCCGCACCATCGGCGACCTCGACACGTACCGAGCCGTAAATCGTACGGAGAGTGATCCGTCGCGCCGTCGGCGCGGAGCAGCGGCTCCCTTCGGTTCCGCCGCCCGCCGTCGCGGTTTGCGGCCCTCACTACCCTGATCGTTGATCCCGTGCCTGGGCACACGTCGACAGCGATAAGGGCTTCACATGAGCGACAGTTACCCTCCGTACGGAGGGCAGCAGCCGGACCCGAACGTCACCCCTTGGAGCGGGCCGCCGGCCCCGCAGCAGGGGGGGTACCCGGGATACGGGCAGCCAGCGCAGGCGCCGCAGTTCGGCGCTCCTCTCCCGCCGCCGAAGAAGTCGAACAAGGGCCTGATCATCGGGCTGGTCGCCGGCGCGGTGGTCCTCGTGCTCGCCATCTGCGGCGCCGGCATCGGTCTCGTGCTCGTCAACGGTGACGACGAGGAGCCCGTCACGATCGCGACCGGCGGCCCCAGCCCCGACGCCGGTGCCACCGGCACGCCGGGCACGGACGCCTCCCCCACCCCCGGGCAGCAGGAGACGCAGGAGCCGAGCAACAACGCGGTGACCGCCCGCTACTCCAGCGACCTGTCCAACGTCTGCGAGGGTGGCCAGATCCTGAACGCCGCCCCCTACAGCGGCCCGTCCGGTGCCAAGGCGTACACGTTCTCGAACAACCCCGACCGGCCGACCTACTGGTCGTCGAAGTCGGTCTCCTCGGACAAGCCGTACTACGCCAAGAGCGCCGACTTCGAGACGGTGTCGGTGGTCGGCTGCCTGAAGTTCGTGGAGGGCAGCGAGGGCGCGCCGAAGAAGTGCCAGTACAAGGACAGCGCGGGCAAGCAGGTCACCATCGACTACATCTCGTCGCGCTACACGCTGACCTTCTACGCCGCGAAGACCGGCGAGAAGATCGGCGACGGCGGCACCGTCACCGCCCCGGCGGCGCGCTGCCCGAGCTTCATCTCGTACAACAAGACCACGATGAAGTCGTACGCGGCGCCGGACTCCGGCAGCATCGAGGCCGCCCTGGACAAGTTCCTGTCCTGAACGGCTCCGTCGACGGGTGAGGAGGGACGGGACACCGTCCCTCCCCACCGTCGTCTTCGCTCGTCGACGCGGCGGGCCCGGCACTCGTCGCTCGTCGACGCGGCGGGCCCGGGACGACGACACGGGGTGCGCGGCCGGCCGGGCCGTCGAGGGCGGCCGGGACTGACGCACGATCCGGAAGCCTGACGACAGCGGGGCCGCCACCGTCTTCGGACGGTGGCGGCCCCGCTGTCGCAGGTGCGGCGTCAGCGGCGCGCTGGCGCCTCCCGCCCGGCGGCGTCCACGCTCACCTGGTCGAAGGCCGGAGCGCCGTCGACGGCGTCGGCGGCCACGGCCGTCGACCTGGCGGGGTCGGGCAGATCCAGGCTGCTGCGCAGGCCGACCGGCTTCAGCAGGACCGCGGCGATGACGCCGACGACGGCGATCGCGGCGGAGATGAGGAAGATGTGGCCGGTGGCGTCCCCGTACGCCGCGCGGACGATCTGCTGGACCGCGCCGGGCATGGCGTCGAGGTTCAGGCTGCCGGCTCCCGCGCTGCCGGAGGCGGGGATGCCGGCCGCGGAGAGATCGGCGGTGATCTGGTCGGTGACCTGCCGGGCGAGGACCGCGCCGAGGACCGAGACGCCGATGGTGCCGCCGAGCGACCGGAAGAACGCGACGGTCGAGCTGGCCGCGCCGATGTCCCTGAGCGAGACGGTGTTCTGCACGGCGAGGACGAGGTTCTGCATCGTCATGCCGACCCCGACACCGACGATGAACATGGCCGTGCCGACCAGCACCAGCGAGGTCTCGTGGTCGATGGTGCCGAGCAGGGCGAAGCCGATGACGAGCACGACCGCGCCGAACACGATGTACGGCTTGATCTTCCCGGTCCTGGTGATCAGCCGGCCGGCGACGATCGACGAGATGAGGACGCCGGCCATCATCGGGATGGTGAGCAGCCCGGCCTCCGTCGGGCTGTAGCCGCGCCCGATCTGGAAGTACTGGCCGAGGAAGACGGCGCCGCCGAACATCGCCATGCCGACCGCCAGGCTGCCCAGGATGGCCAGGGCGGTGGTCCGCTGACGGACGAGATCGAGCGGGACGACCGGCTCGTCCGCCCGGGACTCCACCCGGACGGCCAGGGCGAGCAGCGCGACCGATCCACCGACCATGGCGGCGGTCTGCCAGGAGGCCCAGGCGAACGAGTCGTCGACGAAGGAGATCCAGATGAGCAGCACGCTGACGCCGGCGGCGATCAGGGTCGCACCCAGGTAGTCGATCTTCACGTTCTCGCGACGGACCGTCGGCAGTCGCAGGGTGAAGTGCAGGAGGACGAGCGCGATGGCGGCGACGGGGACGCCGACGAAGAAGCACCAGCGCCAGCCGAGCCAGGACGTGTCGACGATGAGCCCGCCCAGCAGCGGGCCACCGACCGTCGCCACCGCCATGACGCCGCCGAGGTAGCCGTTGTACCGGCCGCGCTCCCGGGGCGGGATCATCGCCGCGATGGCGACCTGGACGAGGGCCTGGAGGCCGCCGACGCCGATGCCCTGGAACGCGCGGGCGGCGATGAGCTGCTCGGCGGTCTGGGCGAACCCCGCGATCACCGAGCCGACCAGGAAGACGGCGATGGCGACCTGGACCAGGAGCTTCTTGTTGAACAGGTCGGCGAGCTTGCCCCAGATCGGGGTGGTCGCGGTCGCGGTGAGCAGGGTGGCGGTGACCACCCAGGTGTACTGGGTCTGCGACCCGTTCAACGCGCCGATGATGTTCGGCAGCGCCGTCGAGACGACGGTGCCGCTGAGCATCGCGACGAACAGCACCAGCAGCAGGCCGCTGAGGGCCTCCAGCGTCTGCCGGTGTGTCATCGGCGCGTCGCCGGCCGTGGTGGTGGGTGCGCTCATCGCGCGGCCTCCAGGTTGTCGTGGTGTCCGAGGGCGGTCTCGATGTCGCGGGTGAACCGGCCGAGCGCGGCGGCGAGCGCCGCCACCTCCGCGGGGGTCCAGTCGGCGAGCGCGGTGTCGAGGATCCGGCCGTACCAGTCGTAGGTGTCGGTCAGGGCGGCCCGCCCGGCCGGGGTGACGGTCAGCAGGCTGGCCCGCTTGTCGGCGGGGTCGGCGCGCCGCTCGACCAAGCCGTGGCTGACGAGCGAGGCGACGGCGCGGCTGACGGTCGACGGGTCGAGCCCGCTGCGGGCAGCCAGCTCGCGGGCGTGGCAGTCGGCGGGCAGCTTCTCGATCTGCGTGAGGAGGCCGGCGAGGCCGACCGGCACGGCCGGCCGGACGTCGGCCCGGTGCCGTTTGATCAGCCGTACGCTCCTGATCAGCTCGGACAGCCTCGCACCGAGCTCGCGGCCGACAGTCTCCACGCCGCCCTCCCCTGTCGCAGATGGTTGCCGCACACAAGCATCTGCCGATCTTGCTCAATGCGCAAGTTTGCGCGATGAGAACTGAGTCACCCGCCCCGTAGGCTGTCGCCCATGGAGGAGACCACCGGGCTGCGCGAGCGCAAGAAGGCGGCCACCCGCCTCGCCCTGCACGAGGCGGCCCTGCGCCTCGCCACCGAGCACGGGCTCGACCGGGTGACCGTGGAGGCCATCGCCGACGCCGCGAACGTCTCCCGCCGGACGTTCTCCAACTACTTCTCCAGCAAGGAGGAGGCGGTCTTCCACGGCGACGCCGTACGGCTGCGCCGACTGCTGGAACTGGTCCGCCGGCAGCCGGCCGACGCGCCGCCGTGGGCCGTGCTGAGCGGGGCCGCCGAACGCCTCGCCGTCGAGGCGTACGGCAACGCGCCGCCCTCCTGGCTGGTCCGCCGCCGGCAGCTACGCGGCCACCCGGGCCTCGTCGCACACCAGATCGCGGCCTACACCGCCATCGAGCGCGAACTCGCCGACGACATCGCCCACCGGCTGACCGGCCCCGACCGGGCGCTGCGGTCCCGGGTCCTGGCGGCGACCTTCCTGGCCTCCCTGCGCGTCGCCATCCAGCACTGGATCGACCACCCCGACGGGCCGCTGCTCGACATCCTCCGGACCGCACTCGCCGAGGCCGGCTCCGCCCCGGCCGCCGCGTCCGCGCCACCGGCGGCCCGCTGACGCCCGGCGGGAAGCACTGCCGTCAGGGCAGCTCGGGCGGGCTCACGTGGGAACAGGTGACCCGACCCTCCACAGCTCTATAACCCTTGACCTATATAAGTACGGCGTTAAGCTTTACCCCATGCAGAAGATCACCACGTTCCTGATGTTCGACGGCGTCGCCGAGGAGGCCATGACGTTCTACGTCGGCCTGTTCAACGATGCGAAGGTCCTCGATGTCACCCGCTTCGGGCCCGACGGGCCGGGCAGGGAGGGGTCGGTGATGCGGGCGGCGTTCCAACTCGCCGGGCAGACGTTCATGTGCATCGACAGTGCCGTCCCCCACGAGTTCGGCTTCACGCCGGCGGTGTCGCTCTTCGTCGACTGCGACACCGAGGAGGAGATCGACCGTCTCCACGCGGCGCTCTCCGAGGGCGGCAGGGTGCACATGCCCCTGGGCAACCACGGCTTCAGCCGCAAGTTCGGCTGGACCGACGACCGCTTCGGTGTCTCCTGGCAGCTCAACCTCGCCTAGCACGCTGGCCACGGACGGACACGGCGACGCGGGCACAGGTCCCCGGAACCCGGCGTCGGCCGCCCACGCTGCCAGGCGACCTGCTGCTATGGTCCCACCATGCACCCGACGGCTCGCGTGTGGACGGCGGACGGAATCGGGTTGGTGTCGCGTTTCCCCGTCGACGACCTTGAGCTCAACGCCCTTCATGCCCGGGCCTTCGGTGGCGCTGTCGAGCAGGTGACGCCGTGGGCCGAGCGGCTGGAGCGGCACGCGCTGACGTGGGTCGGCGCCTTCGACGTCGGCCGCCTGGTGGGCTTCGTCCAGGTCTGCTGGGACGGTGGGTCGCACGCCTTCCTGCTCGACACGGCGGTGGACCCGGGGTGGCAGCACAGGGGGATCGGCACGGGCCTGGTTCGGGCTGCGGCCGACGACGCCGCGGCTGCGGGCTGCGAGTGGCTGCACGTCGACTTCGAGGCGCACCTGGAGCCGTTCTACCTCGAGCGGTGCGGGTTCCGCCCCACGTCCGCAGGCCTGCTGCGACTGCCTGGACGTCAGCGCGCCGAGGGGGCGTAGCCGGCCGAGCGCGTACGCGTCACCCGTCGGGCGGGGGGTAGCCGGTCGACGGGCGACCCCGCCCGGCCGGCACGCCTCGTCGTCGCCGACCCAGGAGTGTGCGGTGGGGGCCACGGTCAGCGCCGTCGCCACGGCCAGCAGACCGACCGCACCGCCGACGAGGAGCTTGCTCAACCGCGTCCGCAACGCGTCCACCTTTAATGCTAAAGACACTTGACCATTTACATGGGCTGAATGCACACCCGCCTCCGGCTCGTCGGCGCAAGGGCGCGGCCCGGCCGGACCTGGCAGCCGGTTCCCTCCCCGCGGATGCCGGGAGCACGGCCCACCGGCGATGTCCGGATGTGCGGTCCGGCCGTCCTTGTGGACCCCGCGGCGAGGCAACCAGACTGCTGGTGTGGAGATCGCCCGGATCCGCGAGGTAGTCGTGGTGGTGCACGACGGCGTCGTGTTGCTCGACGTGGCGGGGCCCGTGCAGGTGTTGCACGGCAGCGGTGGCTACCGGGTCCGGCTGGCCTCCATGGACGGCCGCCCGGTGCGCACGGACGTGGGGGTGCCCCTCGACGTCGAGTTGCCCCTGCACCAGGTGCGGCACCGGTTCGACACGCTCCTGGTGCCCGGCTACCCGCTCGCCACCCGGCAGCCGCCGCCGGCGCTCGTCACCGAACTCCCCCGCGTCAGCCGGCTCGCCCGCCGTACCGCGGCCATCTGCACCGGCGCGTTCCTGCTCGCGGCGGCGCGCCTGCTCGACGGCCGCCGGGCCACCACCCACTGGGCGGCCTGCGCCGAACTCGCCTCGCGGTTTCCCGCGGTCCGCGTCCGGCCCGACGCCCTCTACGTGCGGGACGGGCCGCTGTTCACCTCGGCCGGCGTGACGGCGGGCATCGACCTGACGTTGACACTGGTCGAGGAGGACCACGGGCCGGAGCGCGCCCGCACCACCGCCAAGTACCTCGTGGTCTTCCTGCACCGCCCGGGCGGCCAGTCCCAGTTCACCGTCCGCGGCAGCACCACGGCCGTCCCCGGCAGCGCCCTGCGCCGCGTACTGGACGCCGTTGCCGCCGACCCGGGCGCCCCGCACACGCTCGCCACGATGGCGGCGCACGCGTCGGTCAGCGAACGGCACCTGACCCGCCTGTTCCGCCGCACGGTCGGGACGACCCCCACGCGGTACGTCGAGCAGGTCCGCATCGAGGCCGCGAAGACCCTGCTCGAAGCGACCCACGACGGAGTGGGACGCATCGCCCGCGCCTGCGGCTTCGGCTCGGACGACACCATGCGCCGCGCGTTCGTGCGCGGCATCGGCATCACCCCGGCCGAGTACCGCCAACGCTTCCGGTCCGCATCCCCGACACCCGAAAGATGAGGTACCCGTGACGCCTTCCTTCTCGCGGCGAACCGCCCTCGGCGCCGGCCTGGCCGCCGGCGCCGGCATGCTCACCGGGCTGGCGCCCGCCACCGCGGGCACCGCCCACGGGGGGCCGGACGCCGACCTGGCCCTCCCGTCGACCCGGCTGGCCCGCGAGGCGATCCGGCTGATCGGCGAGGCGCAGGAGGCCTACCTGCGCAACCACAGCCTGCGCAGCTTCCTGTTCGCCCGCCAGGCCGCGGCGCGGGCCGGTCGGCGGCCCGGCCGCGACTACGACGAGGAGGTCGTGTTCCTGATCTGCGCCCTGCACGACATGGGCCTGACCGCACACGCCAACTCCGACCAGCGGTTCGAGGTGGACGGCGCCGACTTCGCCGCCCGGTTCCTCGAACAGCGGGGCGTCACCGACCACCGGGTCGACACCGTGTGGGACGCGATCGCCATGCACACCACGCGCAGCTTCCGCGACTCACCCGTCTTCCAGCGGCGCCGACCGCCGGAGATCGGCATCGCCCAGACCGGAATCAGCATCGACCTCATGGGCACCAACAGCCCGGTCCCACCCGCGTACGCCGACCGCGTCCACCGGCGCCTTCCCCGCCTCGGCGGCGCCCGGGCCGTCACCGACGCGATCGTCGCGCAGGCACTGGCCAACCCCCGCAAGGCCCCGGCCGCCACCCTTCCCGGCGAGATCCTGCACCAGCGCCACCCCGAGCTGCCCTACCTGACCTGGGACATGCTCCTGGGCACCAACGCCTGGGGCGACTGATCCCGCCGGGCGGCGCGGAGCCCGGAAGGACAGCCACCCGACCACTTCCGCACGGCGCGGGCTTCTGCCAACCTGATATCCACTATCTTCGATGTCAGGAGTGCCCGTGTCGTTGTCCCGCCGTGCGACAGCCGCCCTCGCCGCGATCGCCCTGCCCATGGTCACCGCGCTCACCGTCGGCCTGGCCGCCGCACCCGCCCAGGCCGCCACCCCGACCTACACCGCACTCGGCGACTCGTACGCCTCGGGCACCGGCACCCGGGAGTACTACTCCGACAGCGGCTCGTGCCAACGATCCCGGCACTCCTACCCGGTCCTGGGCGCGGCCCGGCTCGGCGCCACCCTCACCTTCCCGGCCTGCGCCGGCGCGACGGTCTCCGGCGTGCTGAACGGGCAGTTGGGCAGCCTGAACGCCTCGACGACCTACGTCACGGTGACCGCCGGCGGCAACGACATCGGCTGGTCGTCGGTGATCGTGCAGTGCGCGCTGCCGTGGCCCGCCACCTGCTGGTCCCAGATCGACGACGCGGAGAACCAGATCCGCAACACCCTGCCGGGGCGACTGGACCAGCTCTACTCCCGGATCCGGGCCCTCGCCCCGAACGCCCGGGTCGCGGTGGTCGGCTACCCGAGGCTGTTCAACGGCGAGGAGTGCAACCTCATCGCCAGGATCTCCCCCGGCGAACAGGCCGAGCTGAACGCCGCCGCCGACCTACTCGCGACGACCATCCGGAGCCGAGCGGTCGCCCACGGCTTCACCTTCGCCGACGCCCGGGGCCCGTTCAGCGGCCACGCCGTCTGTGACGACGTCGAATGGCTCAACGGCACCTCGAACCCGCTCGGCGAGTCGTACCACCCCAACCGGGCCGGCCACGTCGGGTACGCCGGCATGGTGCAGGCCGCCTTCAGCGGCGCCACGGCCCGACGGTCCTGATCGCGCGCGACCCCGTCGGACCGAGCACGCCGGAAGGGCGTCCCGACGCCGCCCGGGCGGGGGGGGGGGGCCCCAGCGGTCCCGGCCGCACG
>NZ_JBFABB010000020.1:68873-77903 GCF_040640035.1 Micromonospora sp. NPDC023633
GTCGCCCCGCCCCCGCGGTCCGGGCGCCCCCCCCCCCCCGGGGGGGGGGCGGCCCGCCCTTCCGGACCGGCGCTCAGGACGGGGCCTTGACCTGGCCGTCGTAGGCGATGCTGCGCCAAAGGTCGAACTGGCGGTCGTTGCCGACCAGGGGGTTGCCGGCCAGCGCGACGGCGGCGTGCACCTCCTCGTCGTTGCGCAGCTGCCGGAAGTAGCCGGGGCCGACCAGGGCGATGCCGCGCCCGGGTGACTGGATCAGCTTCATGTCGTCCTTCCAGAGGTCGAGCGGCGGGTTCGGGTTGACGTAGGTCAGCGGGTTGATCCGTCGGCCCGCGGGATCGATCATGTGCCAGTGCAGGTGGGGCCCGGTCGAAGAGCCGGAGCCGGGGGCGCCGGCCGCGCCGCCGGACCTGCCGACGACGGCCCCCGACGGCACCGACGTTCCGTTCGCCAGCAGGAACTGGGACAGGTGCATGTACTGGCTGCGGTACCCGTCGGAGTGGTGGATGGTCACGGTGTGACCACCCGTGCCGTTGTTCGGGATGTTCGAGATCGTCCCCGCGCCACACGCGGGGAGGTCCGTGCCGACCGGCATGGCGAAGTCGATGCCGCCGGCGGAGCCGCGGGCGAGGTGCTCCTGCCATCCGTCCGTGATCGGGTAGCCGCTGAACGGGTTGTAGATCACCGGCGCGGCCAGCGCCGCCGCCGGCTGGAGCAGGGCGTCGAGCGCCACGCCCCCCGCCATCGCCGCCGTGCCCCGCAGCAGGTCCCTGCGGCCCACGGCCGGCGACCCGTCGTCGCGGCGCGCCTGAGGCTCGGTCGTCGCCATGCCTGTCGTCCCTCCTGGCTCCGAGAGGTGCTCGGCTCAGCTGGTGGCGAGGAGCGCCAGGTAGCGGTCCGCGGCGTCGGGCGTCATGAACCAGTCCTGGAAGTCGTTCGGGTCGGAGAATCCGTTGGCGAAGCGACGGGCGATCGTCGGATTGGTGGAGGCCGCGCCCAGGATCTGCTGCACGTGCGGCGGCAGCGGCTGGAGCATCGCGTTGGTCCAGGCGGTGACCGCCTGCCCGGCGCCCGCCCAGAACCGTTCGAAGGTCTGGGTCATCCACTGCCCGTCGAAGGGCCGGTCACCCCGTTCCAGGATGGATCCGAGGTACGAGGAGGCGCACTTCGCCGCGGTGTTGCTGCCCTGGCCGGTGATGGGATCGTTGGCGACCACGACGTCCGCCATGCCCAGCACGAGGCCACCCGAGGGCAGCTCCGCCACCGGGCGGCGCACGGTCGGGGTGTACCGGCCCGACAGGGTGGCCCGCCCGTCCGTCAGCTCGACGTCGGCGCACCGCTCGTGGATCCAGGGCGTGTACTGCCGCACCAGCTCGAGGGTCAGCTTGAGATGCTCGGCCGGATCGAGCCGCTCCTTCCACAGGTCGAGCGGCCCGTCGGGCACCGCCTCCCAGAAGAGGATCTCGCATGGCCCGGACAGGGTCAGCCCCGGAATGACGAACAGCTCCCCCAGCCCCGGCACCGCGTTGAAGCTGACGTGCGGCACCGGCCACAGCGGGTCCGGCGTCATGCCGTGCACGTAGGCGACGGCGAGCCCTCGCTGGGGCGCGGTGTACACCGATCGTTGCGGGTCCCGGTCGAAGACGCCCACCAGGTCGCCCTTGCCGGCCGCGACGATGGTCAGGTCGTAGCGGCCGAGCCGGGTCAGCCCGTCCAGGTCCGCGGTCGTCACGCCCTGGTAGTGGACGGTGCCGCCGCGCTGCTCGAACAGCTCCAGCCAGGCAGCCATCTTCAGCCGCTGGTCGGTGCTCTGCGCGTGGCGGTCCAAGGGGCAGGGGATGCGCAGCGCGCGTTGGCCGGGCGGGGCCGACAGGGACACGTGCAGCCCTTCGATGCGCGGCGCCTGCTCCTGCCACAGGTTCAGCCCGTACTGGCGTTCGGTGTCCAGGGCGGCCGCGAACATGGCCTGTGTGCTCATCACCCAGCCACGCCGGATCTCATCAGGCGTACGGGCCGACATGATGGTCACGTCGTACCCTTCGGCGAGCAGGCTCAGGCCGAGCTGCAGCCCGGACTGGCCGGCTCCCACGATAAGAACTCTGCGCATGTGATGCCTCCAGGTATGTGAGCTACCGGACCGCCAGCGCGCCCGGGACCGGGCCGGTGGTGCGCGTCATGGTGTGTTCGACGACCGCCAACAGCGCCCCGGCGACCGACGACGGTTCGCGCGCGTCGCAGGTGATCAGCGGGATCTCGGCGGAGAGCGTGAGGGCCTCGCGGACGTCCTCCAGATGGTGCGCCAGCGCCCCGTCGAACAGGTTGACGCAGACCACGAACGGCACGTCGCTGTCCTGCTCGAAGTAGTTCACCGCCGGGAACGACGCCTCCAGGTTCCGCGTGTCGGCCAGGACCAGCGCGCCGACCGCCCCCCGGCAGAGGTCGTCCCACATCGGCCAGAACCGTGGCTGGCCGGGCGTGCCGAAAAGGTAGAGCACCAGGTCCGGGCCGATCGTCAGCCGCCCGAAGTCCATTGCCACGGTGGTGGTCGTCTTGTCGATCCCCGGGTCCAGTCGGTCCACCGTCTCGCTCGCCGCCGTCATCCACGCCTCGGTGTTGATCGGGGGGATCTCCGAGATGGACTGGACGCAGGTCGTCTTGCCGACCCCGAACCCGCCGGCGATGACGATCTTCGCGGAGGTCACCAGGGGGCTGTCAGGCAAGCTGGCGAAGGCCATCGCGCAGTCTCTCCAGGAGGCGGTCGTCGAACGGGGAGGTGTAGGGGTCGGCGTGGATCCGCAGCCGGTCGGTGGCGGCGAGGTCGTCGATGACCACGCGGGTCACGCCCAACGACGTGCCGCACACCGCCGAGAGTTCGGCGACGGACCGCATGTTCCTGGCCTGCTCGTAGAGCGTGCGCGCCTCCGGCAGCAGACCGGAGGCGAAGACGGCGTCGTAGTACGGCACCGACACCAGGGTGTGCACCAGCAGGGGCTGCCGGGTGCGGGTGCGCCCGCCGGTCAAGACGTAGGGCCGCACCTTCCAGTACGTGGTGGGCACGTTCGCTCCCTTGGCTGCGGACACTAGCGGGGTGGCTGGCTGGCGGTGAGGCGGTGCAGCTCGTTGCGGAACTGCGGGGTGAGCACGTGCCCGACGGCCCCCACGAACTGCGCCATGTGGTAGGAGACGACCCGCAGGTCGCAGCCCGCGGCGGCGGCCACGGTCAGCCCCGCCGACTCGCCGACCCGCATGAACATCAGATGCCCGCGCGGCAGCCGGACCGTCAGGTACTCCGACGCGCCGAGGTCGAGCAGGTCGGCGCTGCGGTCGGCCATGCTGAGCAGTCCCGCGGTCAACGCGGCGAGCTGGTCACCCAGGTCCCGGGAGATCCCGCGGGAGGCCGCGAGCTGCAGACCGTCGAGGGACACGATCAGCGCGTGGGTGACGCCGGGCACCTCGTCGGCGAACTGGCTCACCAGCCACGCGAAGTCCTGATGGCCTGGATGGCCGGCCTGCGGCCCGCCGCCGCTGTTCGGGTAGGTCATGGCAGATGTCCTCGGGGTTGCGTGCTCGTGGGTGCCTGCGCGTCGGCGATTCCGGCCGCGAAGGCCGCCGTCTCGTCCGGCCAGCTGTCGCGGTCCGACGGGGACGCCCGTCGCGGTGGCGCTTCGGGCCCCGGCGGCCGGCTTCCGCCGCCGAGCTGCCCGTCCGCGCGCACACTCGCGCGTACACGCCGGGGAAGGCCGCCGCCGCTGGCGGCCGGCTGCCGTGCGGCAGGGCCACGGCTGTCGCCGGTCGGCTGGCCGTGCACGAGCGTCAGGCGCGACGTGGGCGGCTGCGCACCGCGGCCGGCCGGTGCCTGCGCCGCTGTCGGACGGGTGCCGTCCTGCGCCGGCGGCCGATCGGTCGTCGACCCCGGACGCTGCGCTTCGAAGGGTGGGGAGGCGGCCGGTCCCGGTCGGGCCGCGGGCGTCATCTCGCACAGCAGCTCCCCGGGAACCAGCACGGTCGCGGTGGTGCCGCCGGAGGGCCGGTTGGTGAGGGTGACCCGCAGGTGGTGGGCGCGGGCGAGGTACGAGACGACGACGAGGCCCAGGTGCGCCGCGGGGTTGGCCGCGGCCGGCGCGGACGCGTTGCCGGCGAGCATGGCGTTGAGCGCCCCGAGCTGGTCGGGCTTGACGCCGACGCCGGCGTCCTCGATGCGGAGCAGCACGCCGCCGGCCTCCGTGACGTACGCGGAGACGATCACCGAGGAGGTGGGCGGTGAGAAGCGGGTCGCGTTGTCCAGCAGTTCGGTGAGCACCCGGATCACGTCGTCGGCGGCGAACGCCACGATCCCGAGGCTCACCACGTGCCCGACCCGGATCCGGGGGTAGTGCTCGACTGCCGAGCTCGCGGCCCGGACCACGTCGACCAGCGCGACCTTCTGTGGGTCGGCGTCCTCGACGCGTCGGCCCAACAGGACCTGCAGGTTCTCCGCGTGGCGGCGGATGCGGGTGTTCGCGTGGTCGATGCGGTAGAGCCTCTCGAGCCGCTCCGGATCCTGCTCGTCGGCCTCCACGGCCTCGAGGTGGCTGCCCATCTGGTACGCCGAGGCGAGGATGCGCAGCGCGAACTGCTCGCAGATCGCCGGCCACAGGTTCTCCACCTGCTCCGGTGTGGACGACGGCCGCCGTGGTGGCGGCGCCTCCTCCCGGGCGAGCGCCCACTGCGCGACCGTCGGGTCCAGCCAGCGAGCCATCCGCTGCCGCCAGGTCACCCGGGGAGGGCTGCCGGGATGTGGTGTTGTCATTACGTCGTGTTTCACGAACTTCCCGACCTATCGGTATTCACGCGTTCTGACACGATGCAGCAGTCAACCATCGTCTTCGACCGATCGCAACGTCTGCGAGGGAAGTCGGGGAGGTTTTCACATTCGCGGAAACGGGGCCACCCCGCCGCCCCGCCGACGCTCATCGGTCCACTGTCTAGAGCGGCGGCGCGGCCACCAACGTCACAGCGGGGCAGCCTGGCGTACCGGCCCGCGCCGGTTCCGTGCCGTCGGCGGTGCCCCGACCACCCGCGCCGGAGCCTGCCCGCCGCAGGGCACGCCTCCCCGCCCGGCCGAGCCGGTTGCCGCCGACGGGGCGTGGCGGGGTCAGCCGGCGGAGTGGGCGTGGCGGGTGGCCCTCTCGGCCAGCCACAGCCACCGGCGCTGCACGTCGCCACTGGTGGCGGCGACCATCGCCAGGGCGTCCTCGCGGACCGCGCCGAGGGCGCGCGCCGTCGCCGAGTGGTCGTCCAGCACGGCCGCCCCGTCGCGGAACGCCTCGGCCTCGGCCGCGCCGCCGAAGCGGGGAGCGACCTCGTCGCGCCAGAAGTCCGCCCAGGCCAGGTCGGGGTTCCAGGTGAAGCGGGCGTACGCCAGGTAGCTGATCTCGTTGGTCGGGTGGTAGGCCGACGCCTCGGCGAAGACGGTCAGCCCGCGCATCCCGGCGCCGCCGGCCCGGATGCCCATGTCGGCGTACATGTCGGGCACCCAGGAGTGCCGCTGCCGGTTCCACTGGGAGCCGGCGTGGGTGCGCAGCACGTTGGTGGTGTGTGGGAGCTGGTCGACGTGCGCCGCGGTGAGCCGGTGCCGGTTCTCGTACCAGAAGCCCCGGTTGACGCAGTACTGGTAGGCCACGTCGTCGGGCAGCTCGGCCAGCGGCTGCTGCGCGTCGAGGTCGAAGATGTTGTCCCAGTAGACCTCGACCAGGTGCCGCAGCGGCACCCCCGCCGGGCCCTTGCGGCGGGCGGTCTCCAGGAGGGTGGGGTAGACCGACCGCATCGCCTCGTAGGACCAGGAGGTGCGCTCGCCGCCCGTACGGGCCGCGCAGCGGTGGCAGGCGCAGCTGCCGTAGTCGCCGGTCTCGAAGTTGATGCCCCCGACGGGCAGGGTGTCCAGCAGCCAGTCGACGGCGTCCCGGTGCCAGGCGAGGTTGTCCGGCTGCGAGGGACAGGCGGCCATCATGTACTCGCTGGCCGGGAAGTGCAGGTCACCGAATTCGTCGATGTCGAAGCCGACCTTCTTCGGCAGCTCGGCGGCCAGGTCGGGTCGCTGGCGCAGCCAGGTGGCGAGGTTGTAGCGGTGCCGGCCGTCGAAGTAGATGCCGCCGTAGGCGTTGACGCCGATGCCAGCGATGATGCGCACGCCCCGGGCGTTGGCGTACTCGCACAGGTCGCGGGCCGCCTCGACGCCGCCGTGGGCGTCGCGCAGCAGCCCGTAGACCACGATGCCACCGATCCGCTCGCGGCTGCAGAAGTCGACCAGCCGGCGGTAGTCGGCGCCGAACGCGTCGGCGGACTTGGCGTACGGGTTGAGCGCGCCGATCTCCTGCTGACCGAGCTGGCGCAGGTCCCAGTTGGTGGAGTGGTCCCAGGTCCACAGCGTCCGCAGCGGCATCCCGGGCGATCCGGTCCGGACGCCCGGCGGCAGACCGGCGGGCGTGGCGAGGTCGACCAGTTCCCGAGCGGCGTAGATCAGACCGGCGAAGGGGTCGCCGGTCAGCCGGATGTCGCCCTGCTCGGGCACCTCGATGCGGTAGCCGCCCTCGGGCAGGGCGGGGTCGACGTCGAGGCGGACCGGCACTCCCTCGGGGGTCTCCCCCCAGGCCTGGGCCAGCAGCCGGGCGGCGTACGGCGCGGACGCGACGCCCTCGACACGGATTCCGGTGATCTGGCGGTACTGCGACATCATGACCTTCCGTGGGGTGGCGGGACGGCGGCCAGGTAGTCGGCCACCTCGATGGCCGTCCACACCCCGTGCCGCCAGTAGGGATCCTGTTCGCAGAGGGCGCGGGCGGCGCTGGCGTCGGCGGCCCGCAGGACGAGGACGGAGGCGCCCAGGTCGGCCCGTGCCCCGGCGAGCAGGGCGGTGCCGTCGGCGAGCAGGGCCTCGACGCGGGCGAGGTGCGCCTGACGGTGGGGCTCGCGCCGGACGGCGGCGTCGGCGGCGAACGTGGCGGTGACCAGGAAGGCCGGTTCGAACCTCACACGCCACCGCCGATCTCGTCGAACAGTCGCTGCATCTCCACCCGGTAGACCGTCTGCGGCCGACCCGCGCCGGTGCTGACGTGCACGCCGATCTCCTCGGCGTAGCCCGCGGCACGCAGGGAGTTGAGCAGTCGGCGCGCCGAGCGGACCTCCACCCCGTACGCGTCGGCCAGGCCGCGCGCGGTCACCTCGTTCGGGTCCGTCTGGTGCAGCGCCTCCAGCAGCCGGCGGGTCGACAACGGCCCGAGCCGCAGTTGCTCGGAGATGCGCAGCACCCCGGAGGCGGTCTCGCGCAGCCGTTGCTTGACCGGGCTCTCGCGGCTGGAGTAGATCTCCCCGTCGGGGAAGACCACGTGGGTGTCGCCGCTGCCACGGCCGAGGGCCAGCGCCTTGCGGGCGTTGTCCTCGGCGGCGGCGATGGTGGTGCCGGCGCCGAAGCCGACGGTGTGCTCGACGTCGACGCCGCGCAGGGTCAGCAGGGTCGCGTGGCCGGAACGCTGCCGGGCGATGGCGCTTTCCACGGTGCCCCGGGTGGTGGTGATCAGCAGTGTCCGGTCGTCGATCGTGCTCAGCCTGCCCCGCATCCGCTCGGCGTGTTCCAGCAGCGCCTCGCGCAGCCGCAGCCGCTGGCGTTCCACCTGGTACGGGTCGTTCCCGCGGCCGGCCTGCTCGGCCAGCTCGATCATCATCACCGCGATCTGGGTGGCCCGGGACTGCCGGATCTCCGCGGCGAGCCAGGCCCGGCGCAGGGCGTCGCGGACCGAGGCGCGGGTGTGCTCGACACGCCAGACCGGCACCCCGCTCTCGCGCAGGTCACGGTGGACCGCGCCGAGACAGGTCAGGCACGCCTCGACGGCGCCGGAGGCGTACCGTTCGCGGTGGAAGGCGACGATCTCGTCGAGGCCGGAGAAGAGCAGGCCCGAGGAGTCGGCGATGGGCAGGATATCGGTGGGCGGGGCCAGCTCGATGTCGTGGTAGGTCTCCCGGACGATGTCGGCCTCGATGGTGTCCACGCTGACCGTGGGCAGCCGTCCGCCGTTGGCCAGCAGCATCCGCGACAGCGTCCGGTAGAGGTCGATGCCGGCGTGCGGCATGTAGTCGATCTCGGCGCGCAGGCCGCCCGCGGAGGCCGCGAAGGCGTGCGGGATGCGCCCGGTGAAGAGCAGCACCTGGCACAGTTCGTCGAGTTCGCGGGCCAGCTCGGGTGCCTGTTCGGGTCGGGTGTAGGCGCGGGTGGTGAGGTCCCCGGCGCGTCCCTCGCCGGCGGAGACCTCCTGCACGAGCCGGATCGAGTCCTCCGGTCCGATGATGCCGATCACCTTGTTGCCTCCACGTCGTCGCCGCCCTCGGGGTGGCTGCTCAGCCGGTGTGGACGGTGCCCACGACACCGTCGCTGACCGGCGATGCCAGTAGGACCAGCGTGGACGCGACGTCCTCCGGCCGACCAAGGGCGGCCTCGATCTCCGCGACCCGGTCCCCGTCCGCGCCGTTGGCCCGCGCCTCGGCCAACGACCTGCGCATCAGCGGAGTGTCGATGTCGCCTGGGCAGAGCGCGTGCACACGGATCCCGTGTGGACGGAGTTGTCGGGCCAGGGTGAGCGCCAGGCCGTGCAGCCCTCCCTTGCTCGCGCCGTAGGGTACCGAGCCCGATCCGTTCTGTACGCCCGCCTTGGACCCGACGAGCACGAGGACACCCGAGCGGCCGGCGAGGTGTCGCGCGGCGTGCTTGGCGACGAGGAACGGTCCGGTCAGGTTGACGGCGATCACCTCGGCCCAGAGCTCGGCGGTGACCTCCCGGACGTCCAGGCCCTGCCCGCGCATGACGCCCGCCACGTGCAGCACGGCGTCGATCCCGCCGAGGTCGGCGGCGACGCCGTCGAGAGCGGCGGCGACCTCGGCCTCGACGGTCACGTCGACCCGCCGGGCCCCGCCGCGCTGCCGGCCGCCCGCGCCGACTTCGAACTCGGCCGCAGCTACCGCTACCGCGACGCCGGCCCGATCGGCGTCCCGGTCACCGCGATC